>NZ_JBPQTX010000523.1:0-2907 GCF_051386555.1 Streptomyces sp. URMC 126 | reverse complement strand
CCCCCATGGCCCCCTCCCCCGCCGTTCGTACCTCCAGGGCCGCCGCCCGTACCCGCAGGGGTGCCATGGCCCGGGCCGGTGCGGCCGTCCTGAGTGCCGTCGCGATCCCGGCCGCCGTCGCCGACGCGTCCCCGGCCGCCTCCTCGCCGTCGAGCGCCGCGCCCGGCCTCTACGGCAGCGCGGACCCGAAGTTCGACGGCGTCTTCCGGCAGTCGCTGGCGTTCCTCGCCCAGCACGCCACGGGCGTCGCCCCGGCGAAGCAGGCGGTGGACTGGCTGGCCGGGCAGCAGTGCGCGGACGGCGGGTTCCCGGGCTTCCGGGCGGACACCGGGAAGCCGTGCGACGCGGCCAAGGACGAGTTCCCCGACCAGACCGCCGCCGCCGTGCAGGCGCTCGCGGCGGTCGGCGGGCGCGGCGCGCAGGTCGAGAAGGGCCTCGCCTGGCTCAAGGGCCACCAGAACGCGGACGGCGGCTGGGGCATGAACCCCGGCGCCGAGAGCAACGCCAACTCCACGGCCGCCGCCGTCGGCGCGTTCGCCGCCGCCGGCCAGGACCCGGCGAAGATCCGGTCCAAGGACGGCAAGAGCCCGTACGACGCGCTGCTCACCTTCCAGTTGGGCTGCGACGCGCCGGAGGACCAGCGCGGCGGGTTCGGCTGGGCGCCGCAGAAGGGGAAGCTGACCGCCGACAACTTCGCGTCCGCCGCGGCCACCACGGCCGCCCTCGGCAAGGGCTACCTCGTCGAGCCGGCCGGCGACGGCAAGAAGGACGAGCCCGTCAAGCCGCTCGCCTGCTCCGGCGACAGCGATGACGGCGGTAAGGGCAAGCCCAAGGACGCGCCCGCCGCGGCCGCGGCCTCCGCCGCGTACCTGGCGAAGAAGCTCGACGCCGGACACGGCCGGCTGGAGACGTCCATGCCCGGCGCCCCCAAGGGCCCCGACTACGGCACCACCGCCGACGCGGTCACCGCGCTCGCCGCGGGCGGCCACCGCGAGGCGGCCGGCAAGGCGCTGGACTGGCTGAAGTCCGCCGACAGCAAGACCCTGGCCTGGGCCGAGGGCGACAACCACAAGGGCGACCCCGGCCGCCTCGCCAAGCTGGTGCTCGCGGCCCGCGCGGCGGGCGCCGACCCCCGTGACTTCGGCGGCACGGACCTGGTGGCGAAGCTGAACGCGACCGGGCCCGCCCCCGAGTCCGCCGCCACGTCCGACGAGGAGAAGAAGGACGACGAGAAGGACTCGTCCTCCGGCACCTGGTGGTTCGTGGCCGTCGCCTTCGTCGCCGCCGTCGGCGTGGGCTTCCTGTTCAGCAACCGCCGGAAGAAGCGGTGACCCCTGTCCGCCCGGCCGGGACCCTGTGGCGCGCCGCGCTCCTCGCGGTGCTCCTCGGGCTCCTCGCGGTGGTAGCCGGCGTGGCGGGCGCCGTGCCCGCGCACGCGGCCGGCTACCGCTACTGGTCGTTCTGGCAGAACAGCGACAAGGGCTGGACGTACGCCACCCAGGGCCCGTCGCAGGCGCGCCCCGGCGACGGTGACGCGGTCGGCTTCCGCTTCGCCGTCAGCGCGGACTCCTCCGACGCCGCGAAGCCACGCACCGCGCCGGACTTCGCCGCCGTCTGCGGTCGCGAACCCGCCCGGGACGGCGGCAAGCGGATCGCCGTCGTCCTCGACTTCGGCACCCCCGCCGACGCCCCCGGCGGCGAGCGCCCGCCCGCGGCCCGCGCCGCCTGCGCGCGGGTCGCGGACGACGCCACCGCCGCCGACGCGCTCGCGGCCGTCGCCAAGCCGCTGCGCTACAACTCGTCCGCCCTGCTGTGCGGCATCGAGGGCTACCCGCGGACGGGCTGCGGCGAGAAGGTGGACGCGCCGAAGGCCACGGCCTCCGCCGCGGCCGAGGACACGGGAGGCGGGGACGCGGGGGACGACGCCGGCCCCTCCGCCGGCCTGATCGGCGGTGTCGCGGCCGTCGTCGCGCTCGGCGCCGCCGCCCTGTGGCAGGCGCGCCGGCGGCGCGCGCGGTGACGCCGGCGCTGCACCCCGGCGCGTGGTGGATCTGGGCGCTGGGGCTGGCCGCCGCCGCGTCCCGGACGACCAACCCCCTCCTGCTGGCGCTGTTGCTGGCCGTCGCCGGCTATGTGGTGGCGGTCCGGCGCACGGACGCGCCCTGGGCGCGCAGTTACGGGGCGTTCCTCAAGCTCGGACTGTTCGTCATCGGCATCCGGCTGCTGTTCGCGTTCTTCCTCGGCTCGCGCATCCCCGGCACCCACACCGTCGTCGTCCTCCCCGAAGTCCCGCTCCCCGACTGGGCGCGGGGCGTGCGGCTCGGCGGCCGGGTGACGGCCGAGGGGCTGCTGTTCGCGCTGTACGACGCCCTGCGGCTCGCCGTCCTGCTGGTCTGCGTGGGCGCCGCCAACGCGCTCGCCAACCCCGCGCGGCTGCTGAAGTCCCTGCCGGGCGCGCTGTACGAGGCGGGGGTCGCGGTCGTCGTCGCCATGACGTTCGCGCCGAACCTCGTCGCGGACGTCCAACGGGTGCGCGCCGCACGGCGGTTGCGCGGCCGGCCGGACCGGGGCTTCGCCGGCCTGCTCCAGGTGGGGCTGCCGGTGCTGGAGGGAGCCCTGGAGCGTTCGGTGGCCCTGGCCGCGGCCATGGACGCGCGGGGTTACGGCCGTACGGCCCGGGTCCCGTCCGCGGTGCGGCGTACGACGGCCGTCCTCACCCTGGGCGGCCTGCTGGGCGTGTGCGCGGGCACGTACGGCCTGCTGGCCGACGAGGGCGCGGAGTACGGGACGCCGCTGCTGCTCGCCGGCGTCGTGGCCGCCCTGGCCGGGCTGCGGCTCGGCGGCCGGGTGACGGCCGAGGGGCTGCTGTTCGCGCTGTACGACGCCCTGCGGCTCGCCGTCCTGCTG
>NZ_JBPQTX010000522.1:0-2908 GCF_051386555.1 Streptomyces sp. URMC 126 | reverse complement strand
AGTGCGTGGGAAAGCGCCTGGCCACAGCGCCTGTACACGGCGGCAGCGCGGGCGGCATGGTCAGTTGCCGGATCCCGCTGCCGCCCGAAGGCCACCTGGACGTCCACGTCGGGCACGGGGGCAAGGGCGGCGGGGGCGGAACCGGCCAGGGCCGCGGCGGCCCGGGGGGAGACATCGGCTCCAACGGAGGGGCCGGGCACGGCAACGACCCGGGGCAACCGGGCCAGTCCGGAGGATCCACCCGGATCGGCATCCTGGGCCCCTGGCTCACCGCGCACGGCGGCGAGGGAGGGCGAGGTGCCTCCCCGAACGACGCGGTGGCCGCCGGCGGCACCGGAGGCTACCGAGGAGCCTTCGGCGGATACGGGAGCCCCGGCGGGAACGGCGGGCCCGCTCGGAGCCACGGAGGCGCGGCCACCGCCGGCACGGCCGGCGAGTGCGTGGGAAAGCGCCTGGCCACAGCGCCTGGACACGGCGGCAGCGCGGGCGGTGACGGGCACGAGGGCTCCGCCGGGGCCTGGGGGGAGAACGGCGCGGTCGGGATCGGCGGCGAGGGGGGCTATTACCGCATCTTCCCCTACCACCCCAACGAAGGCACGGGTGGAGCGGCGGTCGCGCACGCCGGACACCACTACGGCGCGGGCGGCGACGGAGGCAGCGGCGGCGCGGGCGGCAAGGGAGGACGCGGCGGAGACGGCGGCCGTGTGGGCCTGTACGGCGACCGGGGCGTGTCCGGCGCGACCGGAGCCGGTGGGCACCGCGGGCATGACGGCACGAACGGCGGCATCATGATCACTTGGCTGAAGAAGTAGGCGCCACGGAGGCAGGAGGCACAAAGGTACGGCCCGTCCGGGAGCGGCGGCCCCACGGGCGCGCGGGGCCGGGGGCCGGCCGCCGGGCCCCGCCCGAAAGGCGGCCGGCCGTGAGACGGCCCGCCCGCCGGGGCAGGGATGCCCCATGCCCCTCCTCGTCGGAACCTCCGGCTGGCAGTACGCCGACTGGCGCGGCGGCCTCTACCCGGACGGACTGCCCCAGCGACGGTGGCTGGAGGAGTACGTCCGGCACTTCGCCACCGTCGAGAACAACAACGCCTTCTACCGGCTCCCCTCCCCGGAGACGTTCGCCGACTGGCGCGACCGCACGCCCGACGGGTTCGTGATGGCCGTCAAGGCCAGCCGCTTCCTCACGCACATCAAGCGGCTCCGGGACCCGGCCGAGCCCGTCGCCCGGCTGATGCGGCACGCGGCGGGCCTCGGCGACCGGCTCGGCCCCGTCCTGCTCCAGCTGCCGCCCACCCTGCGCGGCGACCCCGCGACGCTGGACGCGGCGCTCGCCGAGTTCCCGGCCGGCACCAGGGTGGCCGTCGAGCCCCGCCACCCCTCCTGGTGGACGGACGAGACACGGGCCGTCCTCGAAGACCGAGGCGCGGCCCTGTGCTGGGCCGACGCCGGCTCCCGGCCCGCCGGCCCGCTGTGGCGCACCGCCGACTGGGGCTATCTGCGCTTCCACGGCGGCCGGGCCCGGCCCTGGCCGCGCTACGGCCGGCAGGCCCTCACCGGCTGGGCCCGGCGGGTCGCCGACACCTGGCCCCGACGGGCGGACGTCTACGCCTACTTCAACAACGACCCCGGCGGGGCCGCGCCCCTCGACGCGGTGGTCTTCGCCCGGGCGGCCGTCCGCGCCGGGCTGGACCCGAAGGGCGGTCTCCCGGACGTCACCCCGACCGCGCGACGATCCCCGCCAGCGCGCGCTCGGCCAGCGCCGTGATGGTCAGCGACGGGTTGGCGCCGCCCACCGTGCCCGGCAGCAGTGAGCCGTCGACGACGTACAGCCCCGGCACGCCCTTGACCCGCCCCTCCAGGTCCGTCACCTTGCCGATCGCGCACCCGCCCACCGGGTGCGCCGTGAAGGGCGGGATCCGCACGGTCAGCGGCAGCGTGCCCGGGTTGGCGGCGATGACGCGCCGGCTGAACGCCAGGGCGGCGCGGGCCGAGGCCGCCGACCCGCCGCCCCAGCCCGTCAGCCGCACCCGGCCGGTGCGCGGGTCGGAGCGGAACGCCCCCCGGTGGTCGCCGTCCGCCGTCATGCTCAGCGTCACGACCGCCGGCAGCCCGTGGAACGCCGGCAGCACCCAGCTCTCCGCGCGCAGCGGCAGCCCCAGGCCGTCCGGGACGAACACCCCGGACGCGCACGGCGATCCCTGCGTCGCCCCGTGCTGGACGAGCGGCTGCGAACGGACGGTCACCTGATCGCCGTTGTCGCCGAACCCCTCCCCGAGAGCGGCCGGCAGGTCGGGCAGGCCGCCCCGGTCGCGGGCGGCGACCAGCAGCCGGTTGGTGTTCAGCGTGCCCGCCGCCACGAACAGCAGGTCGCAGGTGAACTCCTCGGTGCCCAGCACCGCCCCGCCGGGCGTCAGCCGGCGGACCTCCACCCGGAACCGGCCGTCCCCGCGCCGGCCGATCGAACGGACCTCGTGCAGCGGCCGCAACTGCACGTTTCCCGTGGCCAGGGCGGCGGGCAGATAGCTGCGCGTCAGGGACTTCTTCGCCCCGTTGCCGCAGCCGAAGTCGGACTGGCCGGCCGTCGCGGACAGCGGCACCCGGTGCGCCAGCTCGCCGCGCACCACCTCCCAGTCGAACGTCGAGTCGAGGGGCCCGGGCCGGAAGCCCGCCCGCGTCACCTGCCGGTCCCACACCCGCGAGTGGAGGAACGGGGTGGACATATAGACGTCGCGGGGCATCGGCGAGGCGCCCAGCATCGCGCGGGCGCGCGGGAACCAGGTGCGGACGAACTCCTCGTAGCGCAGCCCGGACGGGTAGAACCGCTCGAAGTACCGGCGCGGCGGCGCCACCGTCACCCCCGTGTAGACCAGCGAACCGCCCCCGACACCCGCCCCGCACCAGACGTC
>NZ_JBPQTX010000521.1:0-2908 GCF_051386555.1 Streptomyces sp. URMC 126 | reverse complement strand
GGCCGGGGCTCGGTTCCGTGTTCTCCGGGTGGCGCGGGCGGCGGGGGCGGGAGCGGGAGACCGCCACGCCCACCAGGCACAGCGCACCGCCCGCGAGCGTCAGCCAGACGGGTACCTCGTCCAGGAAGATCCACCCGAGGACCACCACGATCGCCGGCACGGCGTACGTCGTCGCGCCCATCTTGCCGACCGGCGTACGGGCCAGGGCGAAGTTCCAGGTGGTGAACGCGAGGGCGGTCGGGACGACGCCGAGGTAGACCATGTTCAGGGTCGCGGAGGCCGGGGCCGGGGGCAGTTCGGCCGCCAGCCGGCCCGCGAACGGCAGGCACGTGGCCGTACCGACGAGGCAGCTGAAAGCGGTGATCTGCAAGGGGCTGCCGTAGGAGAGCGCGGGCTTCTGCGCGATCACGCCCGTCGCGTACGCCGCGGCCGCCAGCAGGCACAGCACCACGCCCAGGACCGGCGTCGAGCCCGAGGACCCCGCCGACTGGGACAGGCCGACGACCACCGCGCCGGCGAACGACACGGCCATGCCCGCGACGAGCCGGGGCGGCAGCGCCTCGCCCAGCAGCCGGGCCGCGAGCAGGGCCATCAGGATGGGCCCGATGTTGACGAGCAGGGCGGCGGTGCCCGCGTCGACCAGCCGCTCGCCCCAGTTGAGGGCGGTCATATAGCCGCCGAACCAGACCACACCGGAGACGATGATTCCCCGCCAGGCTCCGCGCGGTGGAACCCCTTCCCGGCGGACCGCCAGCAGCAGGACCAGGGTCACGGACGCGGTGGCCAGCCGGCCCAGCGCGAGGGCGCCGGGCGAGAAGGCGGCCCCCGCGCTGCGTATGGACACGAAGGCGGACGCCCAGGCCAGTACGGAGAAGCACACCGCGCCGACCGTGAGGGCGGTGGTCGGGAGGAGGGCGGGGCGGGAAGTCATGAGTGCCACTGTAAGGGCAATACGTTTCGGTGACTACCGAAATGTTTTCCCTCGGTGGGGTCTCAGACCCACGCCGTGGCGTCGAGCCCCAGCAGGTCCTTGAACACGCGCTCGCCGGCCCGGGTGACCAGGAGAGCCCGGCCGCCCTCGGCCGGGCGTGCCACCCACCCCTCCCGCAGGGCCCGCGCGCACAGGCGGGCGGCGGCGACGCCGCCGAAGTGGCGGCGGCGTTCGGTCCAGTCCAGGCACGAGCTCGCCACCGGCCGCCGGCCGGGCCGGGTGAGGTCGATGTCGGCGCGGGCGAACCAGGCCCGGCCCTCCTCCGTCAGCTCGAACACGCCGTCCGTGCGCAGCAGTCCGCGCTCCTCGAAGGCGTCCGTCACCGCGAGGCCGAAGCGTCCCGCGAAGTGGTCGTAACAGGTCCGGGCGCGGGCCAGCGGGTCCGGCGCCGACACCACCGGCACCGCGTGCGGGGCGTCCCGGCCGGGGAGGGCGTGCGCGGCGAGGCCGTCGACCAGCCGGGCGGTGGCCGCGTCGGCGATCCGGACGTGGCTGCGCCGCCCCTGCCGTTCGATCACGCAGACTCCCGCGGCGACCAGCTTTGTCAGGTGGCCGCTGACGGTGGAGGGCGCGACGTCGGCCATCCGCGCCAGCTCGCCCGCGGTCCAGGCGCGGCCCTCCAGGAGCGCCATGCAGATGGCCGCTCTCGTCTCGTCGGCGAGCGCCGCCGCGAGCGCGGCGAGCCGCGCGGCGGGCTCGTCCGCGTCGCCGGGCCCGGCGGGGGTGGTGGAGGCGGTGGAGGTGGCGGGAGTGGTGTGGTGGGGAGCGGGGGCCATGCTCTCAGCATGCCTCATCGTTTCGCCGGCCGCCGAAGCGGCAGGGTCTTTCGTCGGTACGCCGACCCGAGGGCGCGGGGCAGCAGGAACATGAAGGCCCACCGCGCCGCCGACGGGGAGCCGTCCCGGCGGTTTCCGGCCAGTTGCCGGCGGGCCATGGCCGCCTGTACGGCCGTGCCCGGGGCCATGGACGCGAACGTCCGCCACGGCCCGCGGCGGGAGCCGCCCACGCTGAGGGGAAAGACGATCAGCAGCAGCCCGGCCGCGGCGGGTGGTCATGGCCGGGAGGCTGAGGTGTGCGGGGCGTGGTGCGCGTGGTGCGTGGGGTGTGACTCGGTGAGGCAGCTGTGACCGAGCAGGATGCCGGCGACGCCGAGGGGGCACGTTGACCGGGGACACCGCCCGCCGGTCCGTGCCGAAGAGGTCGGCCTGGATGGCGACGGTCCCGACGACGACGGGCCCGGCGGCGCTGCCGACGGAGTTGACGGACCCGTAGAGGCCGAACGCCTTGGCGCGGGCGCCGCCTTCCAAGCCGACGCGCAAGGTGGCCACGGCCTGCGGGAGCATCACCGCCGCACCGGCGCCCTGCGCCGCGCGGGCGGCGATCGGCGTTGCGGGGCGGTGGCGAGGGCGCAGAGCGGGGCCGCGGCGGTGAACGCCGTGGTGCCGAGGACTGATGTCCGTTCGCGGCCGCTCAGGTCGTCGAGCCGGCCGCTGCCGATCAGCCCAGGCGCGAGTGCGAGCGCGCAGGCGGCGTGGATTCACCGCAGGCCGGCGGCCACGGTGTCGGTGTCCGCCTGGACGGAGGGCAGCGCGGCGGCCGGGAACGGGTTGCCAGGGGTGTCAGGGAACATGGGAAGGGTGTTCCTGTCCGGAGCGGGGGCAGGGCAAGCCGGGGTCCGCCCGTGTACGCCTCATGCAGCCCAGACCGCCGGAATACCGTCTTCGCCGCGGACAGCGCCGACCGCCCGGCGGTGCGGGCGGAGCCGGCGGGCAGAGCCTCTCGGGGGACGGCTACCGGGGCTTGGGAGATGCGTCGCCCCTCAAGAGGAATGCCGAAGACCGCGCGGAGCGCGGTTCGGGGGCGCAGGGGGCGTCCTCTGAGAGACGGTGAAGCGGGGGTGCCCCTTGGGGGAGGGCC
>NZ_JBPQTX010000520.1:0-2922 GCF_051386555.1 Streptomyces sp. URMC 126 | reverse complement strand
GTGCGGGGGCCCCCCCCCCCAAGAAACGGTGAATGGGGGTGCCCCCTCTGGGGGAGGGTCCGGGGCACCCCTCGCCGGCTACGCCGGCAACACCAGCCGCCACGCCTCCCCCAGCGCCGTCCACGTCCGCTCCCCCACCGGCCCCCGAAGCCGCTCATCGGCCCGATAGCGGAAATCGGGCCCGGAAAGGGTCACGGACCGGGCACGGCAGCGCAGAGGAGGCCCGTCGCCCTGTGGATGGACGGAGACCTCCGCCAAGCCGCCTGCCGCCGTGACGGCGACCCGCTCCAGCGGATGGTCCTCGTCGGCCAGCAGGACGCCGTCGGCCTCGACCCGGAGCCACAGGCCGGTTCCGGAGCGCCCCGCCGGCCGCGAGAGCAGGGCCAGCGCCGTCCGGGCCGTCCGCGCGGCGGGGGACCACCACGGGCGGTACGCCGGCCGGGCCGCCGCCGGATGGCCGGCGCGTTCGCGCGGCAGGGCGGCGGGCGCCCAGAGCTCGCCGAGCACCACGCCGTCGTCCTCGTCCGCCAGCAGGCCCAGCCGCCGCTCGACGCCGTCCAGGACCGCGCGGGCCGCCGCCACGGCCCCCAGGGGCACCCCCAGCGCCCGCGCGGTCGAGAGCGCGGGCAGCGGCCCGACCGGCACCCAGGCGAGGGGGGTGTCCGCCAGCTCCCGCTGCCGGTGGAGCAGCCCGGCCACGCGCAGTAAGGCGCGGTCGTCCCCGACGACGACCGGCCGCCGCCGGCCGCGCCGGGCCACCGCCCGCGCGACCTCGCCGGGGCCGTCCGGGAGACAGATCCTGGCCGTCGACCCGGCCGTCAGCACGTCCTTGGCGATCCGCACGGATTCACCGTCCACGCGCCGCGCGACCGGGTCGACGACGATCAGCAGCTGCTGTCCGGTCGGGTCTGCAGCCGACACGTTCGTCCTTCCTCAGGTAACCTCTCGGTGCAAGAGCCCCTGTCGCTGTTGCGCCAGGGGCTTCGTCTATCCGGGGCACCGGTTCGACGGCTCTAGCGGTGGTGGACGCCCTGAATCCCGGGCTCACGCCACCCGCGCGCACGTTGGACATGCCCCGCCCGGAAGGGGTGTACGCCTGTGCCCGCACTTGTGCTGCTCGGTGCTCAGTGGGGTGACGAGGGCAAGGGAAAGGCCACCGACCTGCTCGGTGGCTCCGTGGACTATGTGGTGCGTTACCAAGGCGGCAACAACGCCGGTCACACGGTGGTCGTCGGTGACCAGAAATACGCGCTGCATCTCCTCCCTTCCGGGATCCTCTCGCCGGGGTGTACCCCGGTCATCGGCAACGGCGTCGTCGTCGACCCGGCGGTCCTGCTCTCCGAGCTGAGCGGGCTGAACGAGCGCGGCGTCGACACGTCCAAGCTCCTGATCAGCGGCAACGCGCACCTGATCACGCCGTACCACACCACGGTCGACAAGGTGACGGAGCGCTTCCTCGGCAAGCGCAAGATCGGCACCACCGGCCGCGGCATCGGCCCGACCTACGCCGACAAGATCAACCGCGTGGGCATCCGGGTCCAGGACCTCTACGACGAGTCGATCCTGACGCAGAAGGTCGAGGCGGCCCTCGACTTCAAGAACCAGATCCTCGCGAAGCTGTACAACCGCCGCGCCATCGAGGCCGACAAGATCGTCGAGGAGCTGCTGGGCTACGCCGAGCAGATCAAGCCGTTCGTCGCGGACACCACGCTGATCCTGAACAACGCCATCGACGAGGGCAAGGTCGTCCTCTTCGAGGGCGGCCAGGGCACGCTGCTGGACGTGGACCACGGCACGTACCCCTTCGTGACCTCCTCGAACCCGACCGCGGGCGGCGCCTGCACGGGCGCGGGCGTGGGCCCCACGAAGATCAACCGGGTGATCGGCATCCTCAAGGCGTACACCACCCGCGTGGGCGCCGGCCCGTTCCCGACCGAGCTGTTCGACGAGGACGGCGAGAAGCTCCGCACCATCGGCGGCGAGCGCGGTGTCACCACCGGCCGCGACCGCCGCTGCGGCTGGTTCGACGCCGTGATCGCCCGCTACGCGACCCGCGTCAACGGCCTCACGGACTTCTTCCTCACCAAGCTCGACGTGCTCACCGGCTGGGAGCAGATCCCGGTCTGCGTCGCGTACGAGATCGACGGCAAGCGCGTCGAGGAGCTGCCCTACAGCCAGACCGACTTCCACCACGCGAAGCCGGTCTACGAGATGCTGCCGGGCTGGTCCGAGGACATCAGCAAGGCCAAGACGTTCTCCGACCTGCCGAAGAACGCCCAGGCGTACGTGAAGGCGCTGGAGGAGATGTCGGGCGCCCCGATCTCCGCCATCGGCGTCGGCCCGGGCCGCACCGAGACGATCGAGATCAACTCGTTCCTCTCGTAAGGCGAGACGCGTCGTAAGGCGAGACGCGCGAAGCAGCGCCCCGGCGGCCGTCACGGCCACCGGGGCGCTCCCGTCTCACTGCTTGGTGTACACCAGCGAAGCGTCCTTCGTCCCCGAGTCGACGAAGTCGCGGCGCATCCGGCCGTCCGGCAGCAGGACCAGCTGCGAGGCGGAGCCCGGCTGGCAGGCGGAGGTGGGCTGGGCGCTGGCGACGGAGGACGGGCCGAGCAGCAGGGGGCCCGGGGTGGTGGCGTTGGCGCCGCCGGTGACCGAGGCCTGCCAGACGCAGTGGTAGCTGGTGCCGTCGTCCAGGACGCCGTCGCCGGTGATCTCCACCAGGGCGCCCGAGGCGCCCGGCCGGACGAAGAGGACGCGCTTGTTGCGCCGGTCGTCGGTGCCGAACTCCGACTGCCAGACGCCCTTGTACCGCGTCACGCCGGTGGTCTCCGGGGTCGGGGACGGGGTCTCGGAGGGCGTCGGCGGGGTGGTGCCGGTGGTCGGGCCGGGCTTGGTGGTGCCGCCCCCGTGGGGGGTGGG
>NZ_JBPQTX010000519.1:0-2936 GCF_051386555.1 Streptomyces sp. URMC 126 | reverse complement strand
GGGGCCGGGGTGGGTGTGGGGCGGGTGTGAGGGCGGTGCCCGCGTCCCCTCTCCGGTCCGGCGGCGGCGTCCACGCGCCGTGCCTCATCGCGCCGTGTCCCGTGGTCGGCGCGCCTCCGAAGGCGTCCGTCCCGCCCGCGCCGCCCCCCGCGTCCGCGCACACCGGACGGGCTATTCGGAGCGCCCGCGAGTGAAGTTTCCGGCACACCCGGGTATATCGGGGAACAACGCCGTGAATGCCCTGACCGCCCACTCCGATTGCAGCCCGACCATGATCTGTCAACCCGTGACGGGACCCCCGCGATCAGGCATACTCCAAGCGCCACAGCCGCAGGTCACCCCCATTCCGCGACCCGGCACGGGACTGTCGACTGGGCATCACCGGCGGTACGGCCGACACCCAGGCCCCCGCCGCATCAGCGCCCGACAGGGGAGGAGAGCCGTCGCATGACCGACCACGGCCCGCAGCCGGTGGAGCGCCAGTTGCCCACCGAGGAAGCCAAGGACCTGCTCGCGCTGGTGCGTGACCTGGTGCGGGGGGAGATCGCCCCGCGTGCGGCGGCCGAGGAGGAGGCCGGTCACTTTCCCCGGGACCTCTTCCGGCTGCTGTCCTCGTCCGGGCTTCTCGGCCTGCCGTACCCGGAGGAGTTCGGGGGCGGCGGCCAGCCGTACGAGGTCTACCTCCAGGTACTGGAGGAACTGGCCGCCGCACGGCTGACGGTGGGCCTCGGAGTGAGCGTCCACTCCCTCGCCTGCCACGCGCTCGCCGGCTACGGCTCCAAGGAGCAGCGCGCCGAGCACCTGCCCGCGATGCTCGGCGGCGGGCTGCTCGGCGCCTACTGCCTCTCCGAGCCGCAGTCCGGCTCCGACGCCGCGTCCCTGCGCACCCGTGCCGTCCGGGACGGCGACGACTGGGTCCTCACCGGCACCAAGGCGTGGATCACGCACGGCGGGATCGCCGACTTCTACACCGTCATGGCCCGCACCGGCGGCGAGGGCGCGCACGGCATCAGCGCGTTCCTGGTGCCGGGCGACGCCGAGGGTCTGACGGCCGCCCCGCCGGAGCGCAAGATGGGCATGAAGGGGTCGCCGACCGCGCAGCTGCACTTCGACGGCGTACGGGTCTCGGACGCGCGCCGCCTCGGCGACGAGGGCCAGGGCTTCCCCATCGCCCTGTCGGCCCTCGACTCCGGCCGGCTCGGCATCGCCGCCTGCGCCGTCGGCCTCGCCCAGGCGGCCTTGGACGAGGCGCTGGCCTTCGTCGCCGGACGACGGCAGTTCGGCCGTCCGCTCGTGGACTTCCAGGGGCTGCGCTTCCTGCTGGCCGACATGGCCACACAGATCGAGGCCGGCCGTTCCCTCTACCTCGCCGCCGCCCGGCTGCGCGACCAGGGCCTGCCGTTCTCCCGGCAGGCGGCCATGGCCAAGCTCTTCTGCACCGACGCGGCGATGCGGGTCACCACCGACGCGGTGCAGCTCATGGGCGGGTACGGCTACACGGCGGACTTCCCGGCGGAGCGGTACATGCGCGAGGCGAAGGTCCTCCAGATCGTGGAGGGCACCAACCAGATCCAGCGGATGGTGATCGCCCGCCACCTGGCCGGGCCCGAGTCGCGCTAGATCCACGGCGGTTCCGCCGGATCCGTGGGCGGCGGCGCCCCCGCCTTCCTCGGCCCGGGCCGCCGCCGTCGGGGCGGGCGACGGCGGCGGCCCCGGCCTCGCGTCAGGGCTCGGGCCTCGCTCGGGCCTCGGGCGGTTTCGCGTCAGCCGCCCGCGCGTCAGCCCTCGCGGCGCCTCTCCGGCACCCGCACCGGCCGCGAGCCGGGCCCGCCGATGTGCGAGAACGGCTGCGTCCGCCAGTCCAGGCTCTCCGGCAGGGTGAGCAGCAGGGACGTGTCCAGTTCCAGGGCGCCCTCGTCCTCCCCGGTCGGCTCCGCGTCCTCCACGGCGCGCCCGGAGCCCGGGCAGACCGTGAGGCCGAACGGATTCCACGGGGACGGGCAGAGGGCGTGCTCCGGAAGCTCGTCCTCGTCCGCGAGCAGGGCGATCGGGCGGGCGCAGTCCGGGCAGGTCACCCGGAACATCGTGGTGAGGTCCGCCGGCTCGTCGGGGCCGTACGGGCTGCTGTCGCCGTCGTTCTCAAGGCGTTCCAGGCTCGGCATGATCTTCGTTTCCCCCTCGGCTGGGCCTGGCGGGGGCGTCTCGGCCCCGGCCACAGCAAGCACTTCCCGCCGGGGGTCCGGGGTAATCACCCCGGCCGGGGGGACACGGGCGCGGGCCTGTGGCGTTCGTCACGCGTTCCGCGCGCCCGCGGGGGCGCCGACTGTGCCGGGCCCCGTGCGACGCAGTAGGTTGGCCGGTGTGGAGGAGCTCGACAAAGAGATCGTGGAACTGCTCGTCAAGGACGGGCGGATGAGCTACACCGACCTGGGCAAGGCCACGGGCCTGTCCACCTCGGCGGTGCACCAGCGGGTGCGCCGGCTCGAACAGCGCGGGGTCATCCGCGGGTACGCGGCGGTGGTCGACCCGGAGGCGGTGGGGCTGCCGCTGACCGCTTTCATCTCGGTGAAGCCGTTCGATCCGAGCGCGCCGGACGACATCGCGGACCGGCTGGCGGAGATCCCCGAGATCGAGGCGTGCCACAGTGTCGCCGGGGACGAGAACTACATCCTGAAGGTGCGGGTGGCCACGCCGCTGGAGCTGGAGCATCTGCTGGCGCGGATCCGGTCGTTGGCGGGGGTGTCGACGCGGACGACGATCGTCCTCTCGACGCCTTACGAGGCGCGGCCGCCCCGGGTGGGGTGAGCCCCGGCCCCGCCCTTTCACCGTTTCTCGCGGGGGCCAGCCCCCGCACCCCCGAAACCGCGCTCCGCGCGGTTGTCCTCAAACGCCGGACGGGCTGGATAGTGCGCGCTCTGGGAGCGCACTATCCAGCC
>NZ_JBPQTX010000518.1:0-2957 GCF_051386555.1 Streptomyces sp. URMC 126 | reverse complement strand
TGTGGGGGCGGGGGGGGGGCGGGTGCCCCGCCCGGCCCCCGCCCGCCTAGGGTGCGGCCATGAACACATCTCCCTACCTCTCCGAGCTGTTCTCCCTGGACGGACGGGTCGCCGTGGTCACCGGCGGCAGCTCCGGCATCGGCCGGGCCATGGCGGTCGCCCTGGCCCGGGCCGGAGCGAGCGTCGTGGTGGTGGCCCGCAAGGAGGACGGACTCGACGCCACCGTCCGCGAGATAGCGGGGCACGGCGGCCGGGCGGCGCGGGTCAGCGCCGACCTGGGGACCCGGGACGGCGTCCGGGCCGCCGCCGAGGAAGCCGTCCGGGCGTTCGGCGAACCCGACATCCTCGTCAACAGCGCGGGCGTCAACCTCCGCCCCCCGATGGGCGAGCTCGGGGAGGACGTGTGGGACACCACCATGGCCGTCAACCTGGAAGCCCCCTTCCTGCTCGGGCAGCGCTTCGGGCCCGGCATGGCGGAGCGCGGCTACGGACGGATCATCCACGTCACGTCCCAGCAGGCCCACCGGGCGTTCGTGCGGAGCGGCGCGTACGGCGTCTCCAAGGGCGCCCTGGAGTCCCTCGCCCGCTCCCAGGCCGAGGCCTGGTCGCCGTACGGCGTCACCTGCAACACCCTCGTCCCCGGCTTCGTCAGGACGCCGCTCAACGAACGCCTCTCCTCCGACCCCGAACAGGTGGCCGCGCTCGCCGCCCGCACGCTCACCGGCCGCAACGGGCTCGCCGAGGACTTCGCGGGGGCGGTCGTCTTCCTGGCGAGCCGCGCCTCGGCGTACGTTACCGGGCAGTCGGTGTTCGTGGACGGGGGGTTCTCGGTGCACTGAGCCGGTCCCGGGTGTGTTTGGGGGCCCGTATCCGCGACGCCGGCACAGCCTCCGGAGCGCCGTCTTCCGGGCGGAGTGGCACGCTGGACGGGTGACCGGCTCGAACCCGCCGACGATCGGTGTGGAGGAGGAGTACTTCCTCGTCGACCCCGCCACGCGCGACGTCGCCCCCGTCGGCGCGCGGGTGGTCGCGCGGGCCGCCGCGGCGGTGGGAGACCTCGTCGCCCAGGAGTTCGCCTCCCACCAGGTGGAAGGCCGCACCCCGCCGTGTACCGGGCTGGACCGGCTGCACGACGAGATCGCGCGCGTGCGGGCGGCGCTCGTGGCGGCGGCGCGCGAGGAAGGCGTCCGGCTGTGCGCCTCCGGGACGCCGGTGGTCGAGGCGCACGGCCCGTTGCGGGCGGGGGAGCACCCCCGCTACCGGGCGGGGCTCGAACAGTACCGGGCCATGCTGGACGACTTCTCCGTCAGCGCCCTCCACGTCCACGTCCACCTGCCCGACCGCGAGCTGGCCGTCCTGACGGGCAACCACCTGCGCCCCTGGCTGCCGCTGCTCGTGGCGCTGAGCGCGAACTCCCCGTACCACCGCGGCCACGACACCGGTTACGCCGGCTGGCGCACGGTCATCCGGGGACGGTTCCCGTGCCTGGGGCCCCCGCCCTACGCGGCGTCCCTGGAGGACCACCGGCGGCTGGCCGTCGCCGTCGCGGAGACCGGGGCGATGCTGGAACCGGACATGCCGTTCTGGGACCTGAGGCCGCACCCCCGGCTGCCGACCCTGGAAGTGCGGTGCATGGACGTCTCCCCGGTCATCGCGGACACCGTCGCCCTCGCGGGCCTGGTCAGGGCCCTGGTCGTCAGCTCCGCGCAGCGGGCGGCCGAGGGCGACCCCGGCCCGCGCGTCGACGCCGAGGTCCTGCGGGCCGCGTGCTGGCGGGCCGCCCGGGACGGCTGGCCGGGCAGCGGGCCGGACGCGGGGGCGGGCGGCGTCGAGCCGGTCGCCGAGCAGGCGCGGCAGGCGGTGCGGCAGGCGCGCCCGCTCCTGGACGGGTACGGGGACCGGCCCCGGGTGGCGGCGTTCTTCCGAAGGCTGGCGGAAAGCGGCGGCGGCGCGCACCGGCAGCGGTCGTGGGCGGGGACCGGTGGCGGGCTCCAGGGCGTGGTGGACCGCCTGGTGGAGGCCACCGAACACGGAGGGACCGGAGGGGACGGAGGGGTCAGCACTCCGTGAGGGTCGTCACCAGGACGTCGCGGTAGGCGGGCGGACCGGCCTCGGCCGGGCGCAGGGGGGAGACGCTGTGGAGCGTGTCGCGGTCGTCGCCGAGCAGCAGTTCACCGGGCTCGCCGAGCGTGGTGGTGAACAGGGGTCTGGCCTGCTTGTCGTAGACCGTGCTGGCCCCTCCCGTCACGTTCCGGCGGTCGACCAGCATCGAGGTCACCAGCGTCACGCCGTCGCGGTGCCGGCCCTCCGGTGTGGGCTGCCCGTCGCTGTCCGCGGCGGCCACGACCCGGAACGGGTGCACCTTCACACTCCACCGGTCCGCGTCCACCAGGGCACCCGCGATCACACCCAGGGCGCGGATCAGGGACGTCAGCAGCGGATCGGCCAGGAACGCGTCGGTCAGCGGCTCGAACGCGCGGTCCTTGCCGATGTACAGCTGGTTGGTGTTCTCCGGCTGTACGAAGGCGTCGTGCGGCTGCGGCGTCAGCCGGCCGTCGCGCGACAAGAGCAGATGCCCGTAGCGCCGCATACGGAGGGTCCCGGTCTCGGCGGCGTACGGGTCCGGGCCCAGATCCTCCCAGTGGGCGGCGAAACGCGCCCAGCCCCGGGGGCCCACCCCCAGGCCCCGCCGGACGTCCGCGGCCGGAACGAAGCAGAAGCCGCGCTCCGGAAGGGCCCTGCGGATGTGCTCCGGCCAGCCGTCCGCCGCACTGTCCGCACGGTCCACGTGCCCGTTCGCCCGCAGGTCGGTGCCGAGATCGTCCATAGCCTCATGATGGGCGACCGCCCGGGGGCGGTCGAGCCGAGAGGGGGCGCCATGGCGGCCGTTCGGGTGACGGGGGAGGGGAGCGGTCCTCAGCCGACGTAGCGCCGTGCCCCGGAGCCGGGCGGGGGGC
>NZ_JBPQTX010000517.1:0-2961 GCF_051386555.1 Streptomyces sp. URMC 126 | reverse complement strand
GGGCTTGGGGGCGCCCGCGAAAGTGGCGATCGGGGTGGGGGCGGCGGTCGTGGCCGCGGGTGTGGCCCTCGCCTGCGTCCTGGCGGGCGGGTCCGCCGAACCGCCCGGCAAGCAGCGGGCCCTGCGCTCGGCACCGCCCGTCGTACCGTCCCACCCGCCCAAGCCGTCTCCGCCGGCCCACCTCCCGGCGCCGCCCGAGGTGACGGCGGAACACGCGGCGGCCGCTCCAGTCCACCCATCGGCGGCGCCCACACCGCGTCCGACACCGACGCCGTCGCCGGTCCGGCGGACGCCCTCCCCCTCCGCGTCCCCGTCCCGGCCCGTCCCGCCGCCCGCGCCACCGTCGCGAAAACCGTCGCCCACCCCGCCGTCCACACCGCCCGTCCGCGCCGTCTACTCGCTCGACGCGCTGGACTTCGATGTGCTCGGGGACG
The DNA here is from genome assembly GCF_051386555.1 of Streptomyces sp. URMC 126. Classification (NCBI taxonomy): domain Bacteria; kingdom Bacillati; phylum Actinomycetota; class Actinomycetes; order Kitasatosporales; family Streptomycetaceae; genus Streptomyces; species Streptomyces sp. URMC 126. The sequence goes on along the minus strand of NZ_JBPQTX010000517.1, from coordinate 2,527 downwards.
CGTACGAGCCGCGCGTGCGGATCGACGAAGGCAGCCTGGTGTGGCAGCGGGACGGCCTGCGGATCGGCGGCGTCACCTACCGCCACGGTGTGAGCGTCGGCCCGACGTCGTCCGTCGCCATCGACCTGAACCGCTCCTGCACCGCCTTCGACGCGGTGGTGGGCGTGGACGATCTGTCGCTGGGGCGCCCGTCGCTGCGGTTCGCGGTACTGGCGGACGGGGAGCCCGTGTGGCGGTCGGGCGTGGTCCGCGGGGACGGTCCGGCGGTGCCCGTCCATGCGTCGCTGACCGGCCGCCGGTCGCTGCGGCTCGAAGTCCGGCCGGTGGCGCCGGCCGAGGGTGCGGCGCGGACGCCGGAGGAAGCGGCCGGGGCGGCGGACCGGGAACCGGGCCGGTGGTGGGGCCGGTGGCCGGGCGGCCGGTCGGGCGGCGCCTTGCCGCCGACGCCCCGGTGGACGGCTCTCGCCCCGGCCGCTCCCGAACTGGCGATCGCGGACTGGGCGGCGGCGCGTATCACCTGCTAGCGCTGTCTCCGGCCGGGTGCCGGACGTTCGGGCCGGGCGTCGGCCGGGCCGATGCGTGTGCGTTTTTGGCGGTTGCGGTGCGCGGCGGCCTCGCCCGCGGGTGGCTCACCGACCGTGCTCCGGGCGTCCGGCGGACCGGTCAGGGCAGTCGGCGGCACTCGTGGCGGCAGAGAAGCGGTGCTCGTCGGCGATGTGACGTCCGCTGCACCGGCTTTCGGTGGCGTATCCGGTCCCGTCGCGCGCCGGCGCGGGACGCCCTCCGGCTCAGCACGACCGGTCGGCCATGCTCACGCCGACGCCCCCGCACCTACCCTGGCGGGACTTCTCGCAGCACCGCACCACCGCGCCGACGAGCGGGCGGCGCGGACCCGCAGTCGGACACCATCCGGCGGTCCAGGGCGCGGAGGTCGTCGGAGCAGCGCTCGCGGCGCGGGCGACGTCTCCACGGCCGTCATCCCGGCAGCGGCCCCGGCGCTCCGGCGCTCACCAGCCGCAGGTCAACGCGTCCGCTCGCACAGCCGGCCTCGCGCCTCGCCACACCGTTGGCCCGGCCAACTCGCGGCGTAAGCGCCGATCCGGCGGCCGGTCCGGCCGGACGGCGGTGGAGCCTTTAGCGGGGACCGCCCCCGCTAAAGGCTCGGCCGCGGTACCACTCCCCCCGCCACCGCCCGCATCCGTGGTGCCGCCGGGCCCGTCCAGCAGGTGCCGCGGCGGGCGAGCAGGCGGCGGAGCCATACCTCCGTGGCGATCAGTTCGGCGAGACCGTCCAAGGGCAGGGCCGCCCCCTCCGCCGCGGCGCCCAGGGCGTCGCGGACGGCGCCCGCCTCGATGAGGCCCGCGTCCGCGAGCAGTGGCGCGTCGAAGAGGCGGAGGAGGAGGGCGGCGTACGCGCGCAGGCCCGCGCGGGCCGCCGCCGCGTGGGCCGCGTGGGTGGGCGCGCCCCAGCCGGGCGGCAGTTCGCGGATGCCCGCCCCCGCGAGGACGGAGCGCAGGATGGTGGCGCGCGCCCCGGGTTGTACGCGGAGTGCTTGAGGGAGCGCGCGGCAGGCCCGGACGACCTGGTTGTCGAGGAAGGGCGCGTGCAGGCGCTGGCCGCGGATCTCCGCGGCCTGTTCGAGGAGGCGGTGGTCCGCCGCGTGCCGGGCGAGGGCGGCGGCGGCCCGTCGTTCGCCTGGGCGCTGTGCGGCTCCGGTCGGCCGGACGGCGGCGGCCTGGAGGCGGACGGACACCTCCGCGAGCGCCGCGCCGGTGAGCCAGCGGGCGGCGGGGCCGGGGCGGCACCAGGTGAGGGCGGCGAGGGAGGCGTCCACGGCGCCGGTCGCGCCGGTGAGGTGTTCGGCCGTGGCGAAGTCGGGTGCCAGGAAGCGGGCCGCCGCGCCTTCCAGGCCCTCCCGGTAGGAGGTGCGGGCGAGGCGGCGGGCCGCCCGGTAGACGGTGAAGGGGACGGAGGCCGAGAATCCGACCCGTGCCGCCGGGCCGTCCGCGCGAGCCAGGGCGGAGACCGGGCGGAGGAGGTGGCGGCGCCGGCGGCCCAGCAGGAGGTCGGCGAGGCGGGCCGGGTGGGCGTCGAGCACCTGGCGGGCGCCGTGTCCGGTGAAGTGGTCGGCGCTGCCGGCCGCGAGCCGGTGGCGGTGGCGGGCCGCGGTGACGAGGGCGGGTGAGGGTTCGTCGGTGAGCGGGCCGTCGAGCAGGTCGGCGTAGGGCAGGGCTTCCTCGCCCGCGGCGACGACGACGTGGTGCAGGCGCGGGTCGGCGGCGAGCGCCCGGGCGCGTTCGAGTTCCGCCTCGCGGGCGCCGCCGCGGTCGGCCACCAGGTCGTTGAAGGTGACGACGAGCAGCCGCTCGCCCGCGCCGGTGCCGTGGCCGATGGGGGTGCCGGGTGCGCCGGGGAGGCCGGCGGCGAGCAGCGCCAGGGTGGCGGAGGCGCTGCCTCCGGAGAGGTCGGCGCCGATGCCGGGGGCGGGGCCGCCGCGGGCGGCGCGGCGGAAGGCGGGGCCCATGCC
>NZ_JBPQTX010000516.1:0-2974 GCF_051386555.1 Streptomyces sp. URMC 126 | reverse complement strand
CCGCCCGGCCCGCCCGGGCCCGCCCTCTCGGGCCGTCCCCGGCCCCCCGGTCCGGTTTGGGCTCGTGTGTCCGCCGAGCGAGCAGCGGGCCGTGCCGATGTTCCGCCGTCCCTTCGCCAGTGCGCGCGCCCGACAGCGGCGTGGGGCTCGACCGCGAGGCCCGCTCGTCGTCCCACGCCGCCGGGGTCCGCCGGCGCTCGCCGTATGCCTCCCGCTCGCCGTCCGCCCTCCCGGCCGTGCCTGCCCACCGCCGGTGGGTTCCGCCCGGCCGTCGGCACCGCCGCGCCCCCCAACGGCCGCCGGTGGCTGCCCCTTACGCCTATATGACCCCTTGCCCCTACCGGGCCCGGGCGTGCGGTTGCGGTGCCTGCTGGAGTGGCGCCTGCTGAAGCGGTACCGGCCGGGGTGTCAGGGGATCGCCGTTCTCCGTCATGTCCCCTAGGGGGCCGCCCCGTCCCCCTTCCTCGGGGTCCGGCAGGCGCAGTCGGGCCAGCCCGCAGGGGACGTGGGGGGTGACGTAGGGGAGCCGCAGCTCCCCGGCGGCCGTCCACAGGCCGGCTCCGGCCACCCACCCCAGCGGGCCGGGGAACTGGCGCAACTGCCGTTCCGCCGGCCGCCAGATCCCCACGGAGGTGCCCGACTCCCGGTCGACGCGGAACGCCACCGAGCACACCTCGGGGGTCAGCGTCTGCCCCGGCTGGACGGCGAACGGCGTCACCGCCGCGCCGGGCTGCCGCAGGCACTCGGGAAAGCGCACCGGCCGCGCCGAGCCGAGCACGCCCCAGCCCAGCCGCTCCTCCCCGGGCGCGTCGGACCGGACGAGCAGCAGGCCGCTGTCGGGGTCGGCGAGCACCAGCCGGTCGTTGCTCTTCTCGGCGATCTGCAGCAGCGGAGTGGTCTCCCCGCCGCGCCCGAGGTCGACGACGACGGCCTTGGTGAGCCCGTCCAGTTCGCGGTCGAGGGCGAGGAGCCGGCCCGGCCGGTCGAGCCAGGCGCCGCCGGAGCAGCGCCCGGGCACCCGGGCGAGCAGCTCCGGCCCGGCGGGCGAGCCGTAGACGCGCCACAGCGTGGTGGTCCGCTCGCCGTGCACCAGCGCGTAGGCGGAGAGGCCGTCCGGCGCGGGCGGCAGCAGCGACAGGTACGGGCACTCGATCGCGCCGAGCGGCAGCTCGCCGGTGCCGGGGCCGGTGGGGTAGAGCAGCGACAGGGCGTACCGCTCGGCCACCCGGCGCCGGATGAGCACCCTCCCGTCGGTGAGCGGCAGCACCTCGCTGTCCGGCTCCTCGGGCTGGCTGCCGGGCAGCGGGACCGCGTACGGCTCCGGGCCGTCGAGGGTCCAGCGCTCGGGGAACCAGCCGCCCGTGGCCCGGCTCAGCGCGAGCCACGCGGCGTACGAGCCGTCGGCCGCGATGGTGAACGCCGGGCGTCGGGAGTCCATCGGCGCACGCCGGGGAGTGGTCTCCGGAGTGCTCTGGGGGGCACAGACCGTCATGAGAAACGTCACCTCCGGCACAGAACGTAGTTTTCGCGCCCGGGGCCCCACCCTGCGAGTGAGGCGGCTTCACGCGTAAGGGTGGAGGTTGTCCGATTCGCCGGAGGAATGTGGGGTGGGTGTGCTTGCGGTGGTCCGTCCCTCTTGATGGCAGGGCGTCCCGACCCTCTAAAGTAAGGGTGACCTAACCCTCGGAAGCCTCCACGGAACTTCACGGGAACCCGCAGGCCGGATACCCCCGGCACCCCCTCAGCCCCCAGGAGTACCCCCATGTCCCTTCGCCGCCGCGGCACGGCCGCCGCAGCCCTCGCCCTCGCCGCCGCGCTCTCCCTCGCGGCCTGCGGATCCGACGGAGACGGTGACAAGGGGAAGGACGGCGGCGCCGGGTCGAAGGACGTGGCTCAGGGCGGCAAGGACTTCGGCAAGGCCGCCGACCTCACCCGGAAGATGGGCACCGACGCCGCCGCCGGGCAGTTCCCCCGCACCGTCACCCACGCCCTGGGGAAGACCGAGATCAAGGCGAAGCCCAAGCGGGTCGTGGTCCTCGACGTCGGCGAGCTCGACAACGTCGTGTCGCTGGGCATCAAGCCGGTCGGCTACGCCCCCGCCGAGGGCGGCGACGGCATCCCGGCCTACCTGCGCAAGGACGCGGGCGACCCGAAGAGCGTCGGCACCATCAACGGCCTCAACCTGGAGGCGATCAACAACCTCCACCCCGACCTGATCCTCGGCAGCAAGCTCCGCGCGGAGAAGCACTACAAGGACCTGTCGAAGATCGCGCCGACCGTCTTCTCCGTCCGCCCCGGCTTCACCTGGAAGGAGAACTACCTCCTCAACGCCGCCGCCCTCGACGAGACGGCGAAGGCGAAGGCCAACCTCGCCGCGTACGAGGCCAAGGCGAAGAAGCTCGGCGAGGACGTCGGCGACAAGAAGCCGACCATCAGCATGGTCCGCTACATGCCGCAGTTCACCCGGCTGTACGCGCAGAAGTCGTTCATCGGCACCGTCCTGAAGGACGCCGGCCTGCCGCGGCCGAAGAACCAGCAGGTCGACGAGCTCGCCGTGCAGATCGGCCCCGAGAAGATCGACCAGGCCGACGCCGACTGGATCTTCACCGGCGTCTACGGCGACCCCGACCGCACCAAGCGTGACGTCGCCCGGGACAACCCGCTGTGGAAGAACCTGAAGGCGGTCAAGGAGGGGCGCGCGCACGACGTCAAGGACGAGACGTGGTACCTGGGGCTGGGCGTCACGGCGGCGAACAGCGTGCTGGATGATCTTCGCGGGTTCCTGGTGAAGTAAGGGGCAGCATCCAGCCCGTCCGGCGTTTGAGGACAGCGCCCGGAGGGCGCTTCGGGGGGTGCGGGGCTCGCCCCCGCAAGAAACGGTGAAAGGGCGGGGCCGGGGCACCCACCGCGACGAAGTCGCGACCGCCCCGGCCACCGGCCCCGGCTCCGGTCTCGCCCCCGGTGCCCGGCGCCC
>NZ_JBPQTX010000515.1:0-2975 GCF_051386555.1 Streptomyces sp. URMC 126 | reverse complement strand
GGCAGCGGCAGGGCGGAGACCGGGCGGCGGGGGTCGGCCAGGACGGCGGCGAACAGGGCCTCCAGTTCGGCCGTGAACCGGTCCACCGACTCCGGGTCGAACAGGTCGGCCCCGGCCCGTACGCCGCCCTCGACCCGTCCCTCGTTCTCCCAGTAGTGCAGCACGAGGTCGAACTCGGAGGTGTCGAGGCCGAAGTCGAAGGCCCCGACCTCCAGGTCGCCCATCCGTGCCGTACCGGCCACGTTCTCCTCGACGACCGCCGCCTGGAAGAGGGGGTTGTCGCCGTGGTTGCGGCCCGGGCGGAGCTCGGCCGCCAGCACCTCGATCGGGGTGTCCCGGTGGGCGTAGGCCCCCAGGCACATCCGCCGTACCCGGTCCAGGACCTCGGTGAACGACGGGTCGCCGGAGAGGTCGGCGCGCAGGGCGAGGGTGTTGGCGAAGAAGCCGACGAGGTTCTCGGTCTCGGGCAGGTCGCGGCCGTGGACGACGGAGCCGGTGACGATGTCGGTGCCGCCGGTGCGCCGGTGCATCAGGGTCTTGAAGCCGGCCAGCAGGACCATGAACAGCGTCGCCTGGTGCTCGCGGGCGAGGGCCCGGAGCCCGTCGGAGACCTCCGCGGAGAGGCGGAACGCCCGGCTGACGGCCTGGAGGCTGGTGGGCCCGCGGCGCGGCCGGTCGGCGAGCCGGTCGAGGTTCGGCAGCGGCTCGCGGAGGACGTCCCGCCAGTGGGCGAGCCGCCGTTCCAGTTCCTCGCCGCGCAGCAGGGCGCGCTGCCACTCGGCGAAGTCGCCGTAGGTCACGGGCAGTTCGGGGAGCTTGGGGAAGGGGCGGCCCGCCGCGGCGGCCGCGTAGCAGGCGTAGAGCTCGCGGAAGAGGATGCCCATGGACATGCCGTCGCCGACGAGGTGGTGCATCGTCACCATGAGGACGTGCTCGTCGGGTCCCAGCGGGGTGAGGTCGAAGCGGATCAGCGGGCCCCGGGTCAGGTCGAACGGCCGCTGGGAGATGTCCCGGAGCCGCTCCGCCACGTCCTCGCCCGGGGCGGGCGGGGCGCCTTCGGCGAGGGCGAGGGGCTGCCGGGCCGGGAAGAGCTGCCGGGGCTCGCCGTCGTGGACGTCGAAGACGGTCCGCAGGGCCTCGTGCCGGGCCAGGAGGTGGTCGAGGGACCGGCGCAGGGCGTCCCGGTCGAGGGGGCCGCGCAGCCGGATGGCCTCGACCATGTTGTGGTAGGGGTTGCCGGGGTGCAACTGGGCCAGGAACCAGAGGCGTTCCTGGGCGAACGACAGCACGGCGGTGTCCCGCCGGGCGCGGCGCGGGACGGTGGGGCCCGCCGTCCGGCCGCCGCCGGCCAGCCACTTCTCCAGCAGGCGCTGTTTGGTCGCGGACAGCTTCGCCGCGTCGTCGGCGAGGGGGCCGGATGGGGCCATGTGAGCGTCAACCTCCGCTGGGTACCGCGTCGTCCGCTATTCCGACAGGAGCCGGGCGGCGTCGTCGTCCGACATGGCGGCGAGCTTCTCGTGCAGCCGCCGTTCGACGGTCGCGGCCGTGCCGGCCACCGTCTGGGTCTCCGCGAGCAGGTCGGTCACGGTGAGGGTGACCGGCAGGACGGCCTGGAGCCGGGCCACGACCTGGGCGGCGAGCAGCGAGTGCCCGCCGAGGTCGAAGAAGTTGTCGTGCGCGCCGACCGGGGCGACGCCCATGACCTCCTGCCAGACGCCGGCCACCGTCTCCTCCAGGGGCGTGCGGGGCGCGGTGTAGGGGGTGGGCAGGTCCGGGCGGGCGTACCGGGTGAGGGTCGGCGGTTCCTCCGCCGGCTCCTCCGCCGGCTCCGGCGCGGTCTCGGGTGCCGGCTCCGGGGCGCGGGCCGGCGGTGTGGCGCCGGTCGCGGCCGGCGGGTCGACGAAGAAGCGCTGCCGCTCGAAGGGGTAGGTGGGCAGCGGCACCCGGCGGGCGCCGGGCCGGGAGGCCGGTTCGACGGGCACGCCCCGGCTCCACAGGTGGCCGGCGGCCTCCAGGAGGGGCGCGGCGTCGGGGGCGTCGTGGCGGGTGCCGAGGGTGGGCACCACGGGGGGCTGCCCCGGGCGGGCGTCCCGGGAGGCGAGGGCGCGCAGGGTGTTCCCGGCGCCCACTTCCAGCAGGAGCCGGCCGGGCTCCGCCCGCAGGGTGCGGAGCGCGTCGGCGAAGAGGACGGGGGCGCGCAGCTGGCGGCCCCAGTAGGCGGGGTCGGTGGCCTGCCCGGGGGTGATCCAGGTGCCGGTGACGCAGGAGAGGAACGGCACGGCCGGCGGGTTGAGCCGGACGCCGGCGACGGCGGCGGTGAACTCCGGTACGGCCGGGTCCATCGACGGGGAGTGGAAGGCGTGCGAGGTGTGCAGCGTCCGGGCGTCCGTCCCCTCGGTGGTGAGCCGCCCGACGAGGTCCCGGACGGCGTCCGCCGGGCCGGAGACGACGGTCTGGTCGGCCGCGTTGACGACGGCGACGGTGAGGTCCGGGGTCCCCGCGAGGAGTTCGCGGACCCGGTCGGCGGGGAGCGGCACCGCGGCCATGGCGCCGGGGGCGCAGCCGTCGACGAGCTCGCCGCGGCGGGCCACCAGGCGCAGGGCGTCGGGCAGGGTCATGACGCCGGCCAGGCAGGCGGCGGTGAACTCGCCGACGCTGTGGCCCAGCATGGCGGCCGGGCGGATACCCCACTCCTCCAGCAGCCGGGCGAGGGCGTACTGGGTGACGAAGAGGGCGGGCTGGGCGAGCCGCGTCCTGGTCAGGCGTTCCGCGGCGCGCTCGGGATCGGCGTCCGGGCCGGGGAGGAGGGTGGCGCGCAGGTCCTCGCCGAGCAGGGGGGCGAGGAGGCCGGCGCACTCGTCGACGGCGGCCCGGTAGCCGGGCTCGGTGGCGTAGAGGCCGCGGCCCATGCCGACGCGCTGGCTGCCCTGGCCGGGGAAGAGGAACGCCGGGGCGGGGGCTGTCTCTTATACACA
>NZ_JBPQTX010000514.1:0-2994 GCF_051386555.1 Streptomyces sp. URMC 126 | reverse complement strand
GGGGTGGGGGACGGGCGGTGCTCGGGCCGGTCGGTTCTTATGCCCGGGGCGGCCGGGTGGTGGTGCTCGTTCGCTGGGGATGCGGCACGGCGGGGAACCGGCGGCGGGACCGGTCCGACTGCCGCGTGACCTGCCGGGTGTGCCCTGCCCCGTTCTTCTCCGCCTTGTGCGGCGTCCGGCGCGGTGCAGCGGTGGCATCGCCGCACCGCGCCGGATCGCGGGAGAAGGGCCGAGGCGGGTGGGGTCAGAGCAGGGGCGGTGCCGGGCGGGCGCCCGCCGACTGGGCGGCCCGTTGCAGGGCGCTGGCGAGCAGGGCCAGGTCGGTCGGGCCGTTGCCCAGCTCGCGCACCGGCCTGCGGGTCGGCGGGTCGCCCATGCGCTGCCAGTCCAGGGGGACGACGGTCGGACGGAGCGTCGCCGTCCGGGGGATGCGGCCGGTGACCCGGCCCGCCTGGAACGGGGTCGCGGCCTCGTCGTCCGGACGGCACAGCCGGCCCCGGCCGGGCGCCGGACCGCCGTCCCCCTGGGCTCCCGCGTCGGCGGGGGCGATCTCCAGCGCCGCGCGCAGGGCGGCGCGCTCGGCGGCTTCCGTGCCGTCGGTGCGGTCCGGGCGGCCGGAGGCGGCGATCAGATGGATGCCGAGCCGTTCACCGTCCCGGGCGACGGCCTCCAGCGCCCGCACCACCGAACCGGCGGCCGGCCGGCCGGTGCTGCCGAGGGCCGGGGCGACCAGGGCGTCGTAGTCGTCGACCAGGACGACCAGCCGCGGCAGCGCGGTCTCCGCCGTGCGGGCGGCGGCGTCGTCGCCCCGGGCGGGGCGCAGCCGCACCGTGCCGGTGGGGGGCGAGTCGAGGTCGCCGGACGGCGGGTCGGCGGACCGCCGGGGGTTCACCACCTGGGGCGGTGGCGGGGCGTGCCGCTCGTGCCACGCGGTGAAGTCGAGCGTGCCCAGCAGCTCGGCGCGGCGCTTCAGCTCCGCGCCGAGCGCCTGCGCGAACTCCCGCATCCGGACCGGGTCCGAGGCGGCGAGGTACGTGGAGACGTGCGGCAGGTCGGTGCACACCCGTAGGCCCTCGCCGCGCTCGGCCGCCGCGCCGTCGACGAGGACGAGGGAGAGCCGGTCCGGCCGGTCCGCCGCGGCGAGCGAGGCGGCCAGCGAGCGCAGCAGCTCCGTCTTGCCGCTCCCCGGGCCGCCCTCGACCAGCAGGTGCGGGCCGTCGGCAGCCAGGTCGACGGCGAGCGGGCCGTGCGGGCCCGCGCCGAGCACGGCGACGGCACGGCCGCCGGGGCGGCTGCCGGGGTCCGTGGCCTCGGCCCAGCGGGCGGTCAGCGAGGCGGGGGTGGCGCGGGCCAGGCCGAGCTCGTCCAGCAGCCGCGCGGTCCGGGGGAGGGCGGCGACGCGAGCCGAACGGCCCGTCGGATCGGCGTCGGCGACCCGCAGGGGCGCGAGCGCCCGGGCGAACCGCTCCGCCCAGGCGCCGGACACGGCGTCCACGGCGGCCACCACCGAACCGCCGGGCGGCGGGGACGTGGCGGGGGCGGCTCCGCCGGGCGGCGCGTCCCGTTCGATGACCTGGACCACCGTAGCCACGTCACCGCCGAGCAACGCCACCGCGCCGCAGTACGGGAACGCGGGGGAGCCGGCGGCGGCCGTCTCCAGCGCGGCCGAGACCGGGAAACTGGCGGTGGTCGCCGGCGCCTCCGCGAGGCAGACCAGGTGGATGCCGGCCGCGGCGCCGCGCGCGGCCAGCCGGGCGACGGTCTCGCGGAGCGCCGACGTGCCGGGGTCACCGTCCACGATCACCACCGTGTACGGCCCGGGGTGCCGGTCCGCCGTGGCCGCGACCTGCTCCGGGGGCGCGGTCGGCCAACCGGGGCCGAGCGGACCGTCGTCGAGCCGGCGGACCAGCTCGGCGGCGCGCGCCGCGGCCTGCTCCCGGTCGTAGGCGACCAGCAGCCGGCAGTCCTGGCCGTGTGCCGGGCGGAGGTGCGGGAGCCAGCCCAGCCAGGACCACTCCGCCTGCCGCCGGTCCGCGGGGCGGGCCGGGTCCGCGGCGATCAGGACGAACTCCAGCACCGAGGGGGAGTGCAGGGCGGCGAGGTGGGCGAGGGCGGACCTGGCCAGCCCGGCCAGCCGCGCCCGGGGGCCGGCCAGCCCGAGCGAACCCGCCTGCCGCAGGCCGACCGTGACGGGGACGGCGGGCAGGAGGGCACGGCCGGTGGCGGCGGTCGTCACGCCGTGATCGAGGCCGGGGCCGGCGTCGGTGGCGGATCCGGTGGCGGGCGTGTAGCGGTCGGCCGTGCCCAGCCGGACGGTCAGCAGGTCGGGGTGGTCCGGGCCGCGCTCCCACAGCCGTGGCCCCGGGCCGAGCGCCGTGAGCAGCACGGCGGCCGGGTCCGGCCAGCGCTCGCGCAGGCTCGCGGCGGCCACGGCGGCGCTTCGGGCGCCCGCCCGGCCGGTGCCGGTGCCCGCTCCAGGGGCTGCCCCGGCCGTCGCGGGACCGGAGGCGTCCGGGCCGGCGTCGGCGGCCTGCGGTTGCCGGTCGCCGCGACCGCCGGTGAGGCGGCGCGCCCAGGCCGCTATGCCGCGGTTGCGGGGGCGCTTGCCGGACAGGCCGGAGGGGGACGCGGGCGCGGGCACGGCGGGTTGGTCGGTGGTCTCGGTGACCTCGGTGGTCTTGGCAGCCGCCGGTGTCGTCGCCGACGGCGCCGGGGCGGGGCCCGGTGAGACGGGGGTGGCCGGAGCATCGGGTCCGGGGGTGGCCGGGGTGACTCGGTCGGCCTCGGGCTCGGCGGGGATCCGTGCCGTGACCCTGGGCGCTTGCGCCGCCAGCGCGTCGGTCCGGTGCTGCCTGCCGCGTCGGCCCGAGGTGGGGTCGGTGCCGGAGGGCTCCGCAGCCGTGGAGTGCGGTCGCGCCGATCCCCGCGCCCGGTCCCGGTCGGTGTCGGCGGTGGTCTCGGGGTTGGGGGCCGGGGTGGTCTCCGGTGCGGCGT
>NZ_JBPQTX010000513.1:0-3028 GCF_051386555.1 Streptomyces sp. URMC 126 | reverse complement strand
GGCCGGGGGGAGGGGGACGAGGGCGACGGCCTCGTCGTCGGTGTGGGCGACGGCGATGCGTTCGGACGGCTCGGTTCCGGTCGCGTCGGGGGCGACCAGCGCCTCCTCCAGCAGGCTCTGGGCGATCGGCCCGGCCGGGAGGGCGGCGGCGGTCTCGCCGTCGGTCCACTCCACGCGGGCCACGACGACCTGCCAGTGCGGGGCGGCGCCGGGCCCGGGGAGGAGGACGGGCGTGGCGACCCGCAGCCGGGCGGCGATCTCGGCCGGCGCGGCGTTCGACTGGACGAGCTCCAGCACCTCCTGGGCCAGCCGGCGGCGTACCGTCCGGGCGGCCTCGCGCCGCTCGCGCTCGACGGCGATCAGCTGGGTGACGCCGTGCAGCAGGTCGAGCCGTTCGGCGGGCCAGTCGCCCGCGTCGGCCTCGACGGCGAGCAGCCAGTCGGACAGGACGGTCTCGCGCGGGTCGGCGGGACCGGCGGACGTGCCGCGGATCGGGAACAGGGAGTACGTCGCGCCGCCGGCCGTCACCCGGTGCGGGCCCCGGCGGCCCGAGCGGGCCGCGGCCAGGTGCTCGCCCGCCAGGACGGCGCTGACCTCGGACGACAGCGCCGGACCGGCGCCGGCCAGCGAGGAACCGGCGATCGGGCGGCCGGTGGGGGAGAGGACCCAGGCGCGCAGGTCCAGGTCCGAGCCGAGCAGGTCCAGGACGACCTCCGGGCCGCCGCCCGCCGGGCCCGAGGTCATCAGCCGGCGGTGCCGGTCCACGACCGCGGCCAGGTCGCCGGCGCGCTCGCCCGAGACCTGCCGGACGACGTGCTCGGTGATGGACGCGAACGACACGGTCTCGTCCACCGAGAACAGCGGCAGCCGGTGCCGGGCGCAGGCCTCGATGAGGTCGTCCGGGGTGGAGCTGATCTCCGCCTCGCCCGCCGCGAGTCCGGCCACCCCGGCGGTGGCCAGGATGCGGACGAAGCGCTCGGAGTCGGCCGGCTCCCGGCGCCAGGCCAGGCCGGTGAGGACCAGTTCGCCGCCCGAGAGGTAGCGGCTGGGGTCGCGCAGATCGGTCGTCATCACGCCGCGGACGGTGCGGTCCAGCTCGTCCTCGCCACCGAGCAGCCGAAGGCCCAGCGCGTCGGTCTCCAGCAGTGCGCGCAGCCGCATGATGGGTCGCCGCCGATCTTTCTCGTGTGCTGTCGTGTTACCGGTGCGAAGCCGTGAGGTTTCCGGGCTCCGTCTTTCGTTCGAATCTACAAGACGGTGGGCGTGACCAGCCAACCGCTTCATGGTTTCGGTGACTGCACCCGTCCGGTGAAGCCTCTGTGTACTGGCTGCACGCGGCACCGACCCGGCACGTTCCTGTCCTGACCCGGCACCGTCCCTGTCCTGACCCGGCACCGTCCCCGTCCTGACCCGGCACCGGCGTACGGATCGCGTGCGGCACCGGCGGCACCGCCGTACGACCGCACGCGGCACCGGCCCGGCGCCGAGCGGGCTCGGCACCTCCCCCACGACGACCCGCCCGGAGCCGTCCGGACGGCCCCCGAACGGCCCCTCGAAAAGCCCCCGAACGGCCGCACCCGACCGCCGTCGGGCCTCGGCGGGGGCGGGCCGTACGGGACGGCCGGCGGACCCGGCGGCGGGACCAGAGCGAGAAGAGAAACGCCCATGGACTTCCTGCGCCCCGACCGCTGGGAGGACGCTCTGGCCGCCAAGGCCGAGCACCCCACGGCGGTGCCTCTGGCGGGCGGCACGGACGTGATGGTCGAGATCAACTTCGACCACCGGCGCCCGTCCCACCTGCTCGACCTCACCCGCGTCGGCGAGCTGTACGCGTGGCAGACCGACGGGCCGGACGTCCGCCTCGGCGCCGCCGTCCCCTACGCCCGCGTCATCGCGGAGCTGTCCCGTCCGCTCGCCGGCCTCGCCCTCGCCGCCCGCACGGTCGGTTCGCCGCAGATCCGCAACCGGGGCAGCGTCGGCGGCAACCTCGGCGCCGCCTCCCCGGCCGGCGACTCCCACCCCGCGCTGCTCGCGGCGGGCGCCGTGGTGGAGGCGGAGTCGGTGCGCGGCACCCGGCTGATCCCGGTCGAGGACTTCTACACCGGCGTCAAGCGCAACGCCCTCGCCCCGGACGAACTGATCCGCGCCGTGCGCGTGCGGAAGGCCACCGGGCCGCAGCAGTTCGCCAAGGTCGGCACGCGCAACGCGATGGTCATCGCCGTGTGCGCGTTCGGCCTCGCCCTGCACCCCGGCACCCGTACGGTCCGCACCGGCATCGGCTCGGCGGCGCCCACGCCCGTCCGGGCCCGCGCGGCGGAGGACTTCCTGGCCGCCGCCCTGGACGAGGCCCGCTGCTGGGACACCGGGCGGCCCGTACCGGACGCCGTGGCGGCCGAGTTCGCCGCCCTCGCGTCGGCCGCCTGCAACCCCATCGACGACGTGCGCGGCAGCGCGGCCTACCGGCGCCACGCGGTGGGGATCATGGCCCGGCGCACGCTCGGCTGGGCCTGGCGGGAGTACACGACGGGGGAGAGGGGCGCGCTGTGCGCGTGAACATGACGGTCAACGGCAGGCCGCAGCGGGCCGACGACGTGTGGGAGGGCGAGAGCCTGCTCTACGTCCTCCGGGAACGGCTGGGCCTGCCGGGCTCCAAGAACGCCTGCGAACAGGGCGAGTGCGGATCGTGCACGGTCCGCCTCGACGGCGTCCCGGTCTGCGCCTGCCTGGTCGCGGCCGGCCAGGCGGAGGGACGCGACGTCGTCACCGTCGAGGGCCTGGCCGCCCTGGCGGGCGCGCCGGAAGGGCAACTCTCGCCGGTCCAGCAGGCGTTCGTGGACGCGGGCGCCGTCCAGTGCGGCTTCTGCACCCCGGGCCTGCTCGTCGCCGCCGACGACCTGCTCGCCCGCGACCCCGAGCCGTCCGACGCGGACATCCGCGAGGCGCTGTCCGGCAACCTGTGCCGGTGCACGGGGTACGAGAAGATCCTCGACGCCGTGCGGCTCGCCGCGGCGCGGGGCGGGGAGGGGCG
>NZ_JBPQTX010000512.1:0-3029 GCF_051386555.1 Streptomyces sp. URMC 126 | reverse complement strand
GTGCGGATGCGCCCGGTGGTGGGGCGCCGGGTGGTAGGGCGCCGGGTGGTGAGGCGTTGGGTGGTGAGGCGCCTGGGGATGAGGGCCGACGTGGTGGAGCCGGGCGTGGTGAGGTCGGGCTCGGTGAGGTCGGGGGTGGTGGTGAGGGCCGGCAAGACGGCCCTGACCGGGGAGACGGTCGAGGCGGCCGGGAATCCCGGCCGGACGGGAGGGCCGAGGCGTGAGTGAACGACCCATGTCCGGCGGGATGGTTGGCGGAGAAGCGGCATCCGGTCGTACGGCGGCCAGCGTCACGGCACCAGTCCGTGCGGCAGCCGGCGCCACAGCGCCCGCCCGTGCTACAGCGCCCGCCCGTGCGGCAGCGGCCCAGGCGGTGCCTGACCGCGCCGCGTCCGGCCGCGCAGTATCCGGCACCGCCGCACCCGGCCACTTCGTATCCGACACCGCCACACCCCGCCGCGCCGCATCCGCCGGCGCCGCACCCGGCCGCGCGGTGTCCGACACCACCGCACCCGGCCACTCCGCATCCGACACCGCCACACCCCGCAACGCCGCATCCGTAACCGCCGCCCCCCGCCACACCCCCGGCGGCCCGGCCGCCGCGAGCGCGTCGTCGCCCCGGCCGCCCGGCCGGCTCGCCTCCGCCGCGCTCACGCAGGGCAGCCGCACCCGGGGCGGTATCGGCGAGTCGACGCTCCGCCCGGACGGCGGGCTGAAGGTCACCGGCGAATTCGCCTACGCCTCCGACCTGTGGCACGAGGACATGCTCTGGGGCCACACCCTGCGCAGCCCGCACGCCCACGCCCGGATCACCTCCCTGGACGTCGCGGAGGCCCTGGCGACACCCGGCGTGTACGCCGTCCTCACCCACGACGACCTCCCGGCCGCCACCCGCTACGGGCTGGAGATCCAGGACACTCCCGTCCTCGCCGACGGCGTCGTCCGCCACCACGGCGAACCGGTCGCGCTCGTCGCCGCCGACCACCCGGAGACGGCCCGCCGCGCCGCCGCGAAGATCCACGTCACGTACGAGGAACTGCCCGTCGTCACCGACGAGGCGAGCGCCACGGCCCCCGGCGCGCCCGTCCTCCACCCGGACCGGACGGACGGCCACGCGTCCCACGTCCCGCACCCCAACATCGTCCACCGCCAGCCCGTCCGGCGCGGTGACGTCGCCGCCGCGAAGGCCCGGGCGGTCGCGGTCGTCACCGGCGAGTACGAGGTCGGGATGCAGGACCAGGCGTTCCTGGGCCCGGAGTCGGGCCTCGCCGTGCCCGCCGAGGACGGCGGCGTGGACCTGTACATCGCCACCCAGTGGCTGCACGCCGACCTCCGGCAGATCGCCCCCGTCCTCGGCCTGCCCGAGGACAAGGTGCGGATGACGCTCTCCGGCGTCGGCGGCGCGTTCGGCGGCCGGGAGGACCTGTCCATGCAGGCCCACGCCTGCCTGCTGGCGCTGCGGACCGGGCGGCCGGTGAAGATGGTCTACAACCGGTTCGAGTCGTTCTTCGGCCATGTGCACCGGCATCCGGCCCGGTTGCGCTACGAACACGGCGCGGACGGCGACGGCCGGCTGCTCTACGTCAGCGCCCGCATCGTCCTCGACGGCGGCGCGTACGCCTCGTCGTCCCCGGCCGTCGTCGGCAACGCCGCCTCGCTCGCCGTCGGCCCGTACGAGTGCCCGAACGTCGACGTCGAGGCGCTGGCCCTCTACACCAACAACCCGCCGTGCGGCGCGATGCGCGGCTTCGGCGCCGTACAGGCGTGCTTCGCCTACGAGGCGCAGATGGACCGGCTCGCCGCCGAACTCGGCCTCGACCCGGTCGAGTTCCGGCGCCGCAACGCGATGTCGCAGGGGTCGGTCATGCCGACCGGGCAGGT
The DNA here is from genome assembly GCF_051386555.1 of Streptomyces sp. URMC 126. Classification (NCBI taxonomy): domain Bacteria; kingdom Bacillati; phylum Actinomycetota; class Actinomycetes; order Kitasatosporales; family Streptomycetaceae; genus Streptomyces; species Streptomyces sp. URMC 126. Next base: position 1,148 of record NZ_JBPQTX010000512.1, on the reverse strand, counting down.
CGTCGACTCGCCCGCGCCCGTGGCCGAGCTGCTGCGCCGCGTCAAGGCCATGCCGATGCCGCCCGAGCGCCAGTGGGAGACCGCGGGCGGCGGAGCCGACCTGCGGGCGCTGCCCGGCGGGGTCGCCAACACCACCCACGGCGAGGGCGTCGTCCGGGGCGTCGGCTACGCGGTCGGCATCAAGAACGTCGGCTTCTCCGAGGGCTTCGACGACTACTCGACGGCCCGGGTGCGGCTGGAGCACGCCGGCGGGGAGGCCGTGGTCACGGTCCACACGGCGATGGCCGAGGTCGGGCAGGGCGGCGTCACCGTGCACGCCCAGATCGCCCGGACCGAGCTGGGCGTCTCCCGGGTGACCATCCACCCGGCCGACACCCGCGTCGGATCGGCCGGTTCCACGTCCGCGTCCCGCCAGACGTACGTCACGGGCGGCGCCGTCCGGCACGCCTGCCGGACCGTGCGCGAGCGCGTCCTGGAACTGGGCCGGGCGCGGTTCGGCACGTACCACCCCGCCTGGTCCACCGCCGAACTCCTGCTGGAGGACGGCAAGGTGGTCACCGACGCGGGCGAGGTGCTGGCGTCCCTCGCGGACGTCCTGGAGGGCGAGGAGCCGGTGGAGGCCGAGGTGGAATGGCGGCACCGGCCCACCGAACCGTTCGACCTGCGCACCGGCCAGGGCACCGGTCACGTGCAGTACTCCTTCGCCGCGCACCGGGCGGTGGTGGAGGTGGACACGGAGCTCGGCCTGGTCAAGGTCGTCGAGCTGGCGTGTGCGCAGGACGTCGGGAAGGCCCTCAACCCGCTCTCCGTGACCGGCCAGATCCAGGGCGGGAGCACGCAGGGGCTGGGGCTGGCGGTGATGGAGGAGATCGCCGTGGACCCGGTGACGGCGAAGGTGCGCAACCCCTCCTTCACCGACTACCTCATCCCCACCATCCTCGACACCCCGGCCATGCCGGTCGACGTCCTCGAACTGGCCGACCCGCACGCCCCCTACGGGCTGCGCGGCGTCGGCGAGGCGCCGACCCTCTCCTCCACGCCCGCCGTGGTGGCCGCCATCCGGCAGGCCACGGGCCTGGCGCTGCGGAGGGTGCCGGTGCGGCCGGAGCATGTGACGGGGACGTGAGGGGGGAAGGCGAGGGGGGAGG
>NZ_JBPQTX010000511.1:0-3029 GCF_051386555.1 Streptomyces sp. URMC 126 | reverse complement strand
ACCCCCGCCGCCGCCTCCTCCGCCGCCGCCGACACCGCCGGCACCCCAGAGGTAGACCTTGGCCGTGGTCACGCCCTCCGGCGGAGTCCAATTCGTGGTCTCCGCGACCACCTTGTAGCTGTTGGAGGCGGCAGCCTGCGCGGGCGCCTCTGATGGCACGGTCAACAGCGGAACCGCCGACACCACCGTCAAAGCCACCCAGAGCATCCGCTTCCGGCCACCCGTCCCAGTCTTGCTCTCACCGCTCACGATCACGCGCTCACCTCTCTCAACGGGGCGGGGGCGGCCAGAGCCGCCCCCGTGACGGACGGTGGTTACTTCAGGGCCGAGTCGGCGGTCGAACCCGCACCGGACGTCACCGACTGCGCGGCGGAGTTGGCGGTGTCCTTCAGGTTCGTCACCGGCCCCGGCTCGGGCTGCGACGGCGCCGGCGCGGAGGAGCCGGAGGACTCCTGGGAGGGCGAGCCGGAGCCCTTGGCGTCGTACTGATAGGTGTCGGTGACCTTGTGCTCCTTGGTGATCTTGCCCGGAGCCGGGGAGACGATCGCGACCGGCAGCGGACCCAGACCATGGCCGTGGCCGCGGCCGTCGTCCGCCACCGCCGCCGACGCCTGGCCGAGCACCGAACCACCGGCCACCACAGCCAGCACAAGAGCCGCCAGGCGGCTAGGCTTCGAGGACATCACAAACTCCTTGCTCAGATGGGGTGCTGCCGCGCACGCCCAATAGAGGGCGGTCGCGGCAGGGATGTGTGCCAAGCGCCGATTCCACGCCCTTGACGAACGGCTGGCTGGGCGACGGGCCTCAACCCGTGAACGACGGCTGCTCCGGCGTTACAAGGAGTACTGATGTGATCACCCGTAAGTCAAAACATCGTCCGGAAGTCGGCCGCGCAGTGCGGAACGCCCGACGGTAGGCCGAATGCATATGCGACTACGGGTCGGGATTCGAGGAGGGTCATGGCGACACGGGGGCACTTAAACCCGCTGGACGTCGCTCACAGGACGGACATCAACGCAATGACACCCAAGGGCGCCACCTGAACGAGGCACCCCTCTTCGGTCATCCACCCCGCCCTCACCAGGACGAGCCCCCCGGTCAAGCCGTGCTTGACCAACCTCAATAGCAACGCACGCGGCTGCCAGGAGCCGGCCCACCGCCGCGGCGTCTGCGGTGAGGGCTGGTCGGAGGCGGTGACTGCCGCCAGCGGTCCCGACCTCCGGCCGCGTACACCCTGGCGGTCGAGCCGTGCCTCATCCGGGGCGGAACACTGCGCCCCACACAGATCTACCGGATTTCGCTGACGATTTGGGGTGAATGTTCACCGACGAACCAGGTCAATCGGACCCGCCTGCCTCCTCGCCTGGCCTCCGCCTCCTCCACGGCAACCACCAGCACGGATAACTCACGGTGGAGATGCACAACGGCTTCTCAGAGGTCGTTTTCACCTGTGTCAGGCCGTTATCAGCCGTTGTGTGGATGGTGGAATCGTGGTCCGGAAGAAGAGGTAGGTGCGGTTGTGATCAGTGGGGCCGGAGGGGTGACAGATGAGGCGAGAGGTGACTCGTCCCTGTCTCATTCCAGGATGCCCGGCTTTCAAAGCCGGGTGCTTCCGTCGTCATCTCCGCACTCCTGGGCACATTCGGTCTGCGGCGGTACGCCGGATGTATGGCTAAGCGACGTCCGTGTCCAAGCGACCTGTCCGATGCCCGCTGGGAGTTGATCGAGCCGGTGCTTACGGCCTGGCGTTTCGAGCGCCGTGGCAGGGCCCTGGACTTCGGCCGACCGCCGGAGCATGACCTGCGCGACATCATGGACGCGATCTTGTACGTCGACCGGACCGGGGTGCAGTGGCGCTACCTCCCGCATGACTTCCCGCACTGGAACACGGTCTACGGCTACTTCGCAAAGTGGGCGGACGAGGGTGTGTTCGTCCAGCTCAACGGCCTGCTCCGGCAACTGCTGAGGGAGAAGGAGAACCGGGACGCAGAGCCTTCGGCCTGCGTGATCGACGCGCAGAGCGTCAAGACTTCCACCAGCGTCCCGGCTGCCGGCCAGGGCAACGCGGTATCAAGGCGACGATCGCGCAGCCCGATGACCAGCGGGCCAACCGCCTCCGGCGGGGCCGGGCCGGGGGACGTCCCCCGGTCTTCGACCGCGAACAGTACCGCCAACGGAACACCGTGGAACGCTGCATCGGCAAGTTCAAGCAGCACCGGGCCGTCGCGACCCGATACGACAAGCGCGACTACATCTTCCACGGCACCGTGACCACAGCCGCCATCGTGATCTGGCTCCGCGACCTCATCAAAGAGCCATCAGACACTGCCTAATCGACAAGGGCACCAAGGGCAAGGCCGCCCGCCGGGTGCCCTTGATCGAAGAAGTACGGCCGCTGGTGGCCCAGCGCCTCCTGGCCGTCGGGCACGACCCCGACGCCCGGCTGTTCACCGGGCCGCGCGGCGGGCGCATCGCCACCGCCGTCCTTCGGGACGCCACCCACTGGGACGAGGTCGTCGCCGAGCTCGGCTACGAGCATCTGCGTCGCCACAGTCTTCGCCACACCGGTCTGACCTGGATGGCCGACGCGGGCGTGCCTCTGCATGTCCTGCGCGTGATCGCCGGGCACGGCTCGCTGCGGACGACCCAGCGCTATCTGCACCCCGACCTTCGGGCACTGCTCGCCGCCGGCAAGTCCCTCAGCAGCCACCTCCGCGGCGCCCCGGTCCTCTCGAAGCCGCTGGCGGCCAGCCTCCAGGCATTGCGAGGAATACACAAACACCCGAATTGCCAGTTGATCTTGGTCCCCAGCGATACAGGGCCTGATCAGCGGTTTTTCCGAGGCGTGGTCCCCAAGTGGTCCCCAAGCGCCTGACGACCCATCAGACAGTCAGGTCGCCAGACCATTAAAAAACGCCCTCTGACCTGCGGTTTTCCGCAAATCAGAGGGCGTTTTCCCGGTCGGGACGGCGGGATTTGAACCCACGACCCCTTGACCCCCAGTCAAGTGCGCTACCAAGCTGCGCCAC
>NZ_JBPQTX010000510.1:0-3059 GCF_051386555.1 Streptomyces sp. URMC 126 | reverse complement strand
GAGGGGGCGGGGCGGGCGTCTCGCGCCGCTGCCCCGCCCCCTGACCACCGGTGAAGGCTCAGCTCTTGGCGCAGAACTCGGCCGGGAACATGTCGTCGTACGGCTTGCCGTCCTCCAGCCAGTCGCCGTTCATCTGGAAGGTCAGCGCGTGCTTGCCGTCCCGGGTGGCGGCGGTGCTGGTGAGCGAGCCCCAGACGATGCCGTCGTGGCCGTAGACCTTCACGCCGCAGGACAGCGAGCGGACGATCATGCCGAGCCCGTACTCGAAGGGCTGGCCGGTCTTGACGGTGGTGAGCATGGCGTCGAGCTGCTTCTTGGGGAAGAGCTTTCCGCGCAGCAGGGCGCTGAAGAAGCGGTTGAGGTCGCCGGTGGTGCTGATGACCTCGCCGGTGGCGCCGGACCAGGCCGGGTTGTACTCCGTGGCGTCGTAGATCTCGGGGCCGGGCTTCTCGGCGTAGAGCTTGGAGTAGCCGACGGCGTGCGGGGCGGGCATCTTGGGGTCGGTGCCGGGGAAGGTCGTCTCGCGCAGGCCCAGGGGCTTGACGATGCGCCGCTCGGCCTCGCGGGCCCAGGGGTTGCCGGTGGCCTTCTCGATGATCATGCCGGCGATGACGAACCCGGTGTTGGAGTAGTGCCAGCCGCCGCCCGGCGCCCAGTAGGGCGGGTACTTCAGGCCCATGGCGACGATCTGCTCGGGCGAGCGGTACTCGTAGCGGTGCTTGAGGAAACCGGGGCCGTTCATGTACTCCCGCCACTCCGGGGTCTCCACCATGTCGTGGACGCCGCTGGTGTGGTTGAGGAGCTGCCGGATGGTGATCTTGTTGCCGTCGTAGCCATTGCCCTGGAGGAGCCCCGGGAGCCAGCGCTCCACGGAGTCGTCGAGGCGCAGCTTGCCCTCGGCCTCCAGCTGGAGGATGACGGTGGTGACGAAGGTCTTGGTGATGCTGCCGGCCCGGATGTGGTCCTGGGCGGTGCGCTTGCGCTGGGTGGAGGTGTCGGCGTAGCCGGCGGAGCCGAACCATTCACCGTCCGGGCCCAGGGTGCCGGCGACGACGCCCGGCATCCCGGCGGCGTGCAGCGCGTTCAGGCCCTGCTGCGTCTGCTGGTGCGTTCCCTTGGTCTCCGCGGCGGGCGCCGCGGTCGCGGGGCCGGTCAGGGCCGCGGCGCCGACCGCCAGGGCGGCGGTGAATCCGAGGGCCTTGCCACGTATCCGGAGTGAGAGCTTCGGCATTGCACATCCTCGCCGTCCCGTCACCGTGGGGGGTGACGTCGGAAAATGATCATGGGCGAGTGAAGTATAGGTAAAGAGATGGCCCGCAAAGCGGCGATTTCAGGCCACTTCGGCGGCGGGTGCGCTAGCGCGAACGGCCGCCCTCCCCCACCTGCACCCGATGCGGCCGGAACCCGCGGCAGAACCCGTCGAACCGGGCCAAAAATAGATATGTCGCTTACGCGACGTACGGTGGAAAGATGGCCATACCCCTCCAGGGCTCGCTCTTCGACGTGGCGGACGACATCCGCCTCGCGCGCCCGCTCGCCGAGGCCCGCCGGACCGAGCTGGGGTCCGGCGCCTGGATCGACGTGCTCCCCGGCTGGCTGAGCGGCTCCGACCTGCTGTTCGAGGCGCTGCTGACCGGCGTCCCGTGGCGCGCCGAGCGGATGCGCATATACGACGACGAGGTGACGATGCCCCGGCTGCTGGCCCACTACGGCGAGGGCGACGAGCCGCCGCACCCGGCGCTGGCCGCGGCCCGGGACGCGCTGGACGCGCATTACGCGACCGGGCCCGCCGAGCGGTTCCGCACCCTCGGGCTGTGCCTCTACCGCGACGGCCGGGACAGCGTCGCCTGGCACGGCGACCGCCGGGGCCGGGGCGCCACGCAGGACACGATGGTCGCGATCCTGTCCCTCGGCGAACCGCGACCGCTGCTCCTCCGGCCGCGCGGCGGCGGCCCGGCCCGCGTCCGCCGTCCCGTCGGCCACGGCGACCTGCTCGTGATGGGCGGCAGTTGCCAGCGCACCTGGGACCACTCGATACCGAAGACCGCCCGGGCGGTCGGGCCCCGGATCAGCGTGCAGTTCCGGCCGAGCGGCGTGGGCTGAGCGGACCGCGCGGGTCACGCGCTCCGGCACCGGCGGACGCGCCCTGGCAGCTCACCGCCGGCGCCGGCCCTCCCGGGCCCAGGACAGCAGCCAGACCGCCCCGGCCAGTGCCACCAGCAGCAGTCCGCCGTCGGACAACAGCGTGTACAGGTGCTTCTGCCGGTCGGTGGGGCGGGGCAGGTAGCCGTACTCGAAGAGGGCGCGTCCGGCGTCGTCGGCGGTGAGCCGGTACACGAGCCAGACGGCGATCGCGGCGACCGCCTCCCAGAGCGCGTGCAGCGCCGTCACGCCCAGGCCGACGGCCACGACCCGGCCGGTGAGGCGAAGCCGCCCGTCATCGCGGCGGGCGCCGAGCAGCGCGCCGCCGAGGAGCGCCGTCCAGAGTCCGTGCCCGAGCGGCGCGAGGATCCCGCCCAGCACCTGGGTCTCGACCAGGCCGCGCAGGGAGATGGTGCCGCGCACGGTGAACAGGGCGTCGACGGCGGATCCGCAGCTCTCGAACGCGCCGAAGCCGAAGCCGACCGCCGCGCCCAGCACCAGACCGGCCCGGACGCCCCGGACCGCGCGGTGCCGCCGTACCAGCAGGACGAGCGCCAGGGCCTTGGCGGCCTCCTCGGCCAGGGCGACGCCGAGAAAGAGGGGGACGGAGGGGTGCAGCAGGCGGTACTCCGGTACGGAGGCGGCGAGCATGCCGAGGGCCCCGCCCGCGGCGGCGCAGCCGAGCGGCAAGTCGGCGCCGAGCCGGGACCCGTACCGTTCGCGGGCCCACAGGACGTAGCAGACGGGGGCGAGGAAGCTGCCCAGGAGGATCAGGGTGGGCAGGAGGCCGGTGTTCTCGGTGGCGCAGGTGACGAGGACGGCGGCCGACCACAGGAGCAGTCCCCCGCCCAGGCAGAGCGCCCACGGCCGCGGTGGCGCCCCGGACGGCGGTGGGCCGGGGGGCGGTCTCTTATACA
>NZ_JBPQTX010000509.1:0-3063 GCF_051386555.1 Streptomyces sp. URMC 126 | reverse complement strand
GAGATGGACATCCCTCTTGACGAACTGCACACCGTCTTCAGCCAGTTGTCCCTGGCCAACGTCGTCGCGCTGGAGGACGAGACCGTGGGCCGCTGGCTGCGGGAGCTGGGCGCCCCGGCCTTGGTGCGCGGACTGGTCGGGGACGGGCCGCCGCCCAAGGGGGCCCGGGGTGAGCGGCTGGCCGGGTGCCGGGCGCGGGCCGCGAGCCTCGATCCGGCGGGCGACCTCGCCGCCGTCGCCCGGCTCGGCGGACGGTTCGTCTGCCCCGGCGACCCCGAGTGGCCGACGCAGCTCGACGACCTCGGGGACGCCCGGCCGGTCGGCCTCTGGGTGCGGGGCCCCGCCGACCTGCGGCTGTGGGCCCTGCGGTCGGTGGCCGTGGTGGGGGCGAGGGCGTGCAGCGACTACGGCTCGCACGTGGCGGCCCTGCTCGGCGCGGGGCTCGCCGAACGCGGCTGGGTGGTCGTCTCCGGCGCGGCCTACGGCGTCGACGGCGCGGCTCACCGCGGCGCGCTCGCCGCCGGCGGGGCCACCGCGGCCGTGCTGGCCTGCGGGGTCGACGTGCCGTACCCGCGCGGGCACACCCAACTGCTCGGCAGGATCGCGGAACAGGGCCTCGTGCTCGCCGAACTGCCGCCGGGCGGCCACCCCACCAGGAGCCGGTTCGTCCTGCGCAACCGGGTCATCGCCGCCCTCACCCGCGGCACGGTGGTGGTGGAGGCGGAGTACCGCAGCGGTTCGCTCGTCACCGCCCGGCGCGCGCGGGCGTTGGGCCGGCACACGATGGGTGTCCCCGGTCCGGTCACCTCCGGTCTCTCGGCCGGGGTGCACGAACTGCTGCGCGAGGGCGCCACACTGGTGACCGACGCGGACGAAGTCGCCGAACTGGTGGGCGCCATGGGGGAGCTGGCGCCCGAACGCCGGGGCCCCGCCGTCCCCCGGGACCTGCTCGCCCCGCAGGCCGCGGCCGTACTGGAGGCCGTCCCCGGCCCCGGCGGCGACACCGCCCGGATCGCCCTGAACGCCGGGCTGAGCAGGGACACCACCCTCGGCAGGCTCTACGAACTCCACGGCCTGGGCTTCGTCGCGCGCCGGGGCGACCACTGGCGTCCGCTCGCACAGGCGTCAACATCCGTCCCCTCCAAGCCCCTCGGACGGCGCTCCCCTGTGCGGCGAGGCGGTTCTTGACCTGGGGCGATCGGGTGAAAGGGTTAAGGACATGACCGCCAAGACCGCGGTGACCCCGGCGGCTCCGGCGCCGGGCCGCGCCCCCGCCGGGCCCCGCACGGTCCCGGGGCACGGCCGCCGGCCGAGAGCACGGCCGGTGGATCACGGCCGTGCGGACCGCCGCGCGGGCCCGAGGGGCCCGGTCGCTCCCCGCAGTGCGCCGGTCACGCTACGCTCACGGGACTCCGGCCATGCGGATGGATCCTGTCGCACCTGATCCACGTCACAGCAGAACGGCTCAAGACGACGAATGCCCCAGCAACCCTCCGGATCGGACCGCGCGGCGGCGCCCCCCGCGGCGCGCGGCGCCGCCCGCCCGCCCGCGCCCTCGACCCTCGACGAGCTGTGGCGCTCGTACAAGGCCTCGGGTGACGAAAGGCTGCGGGAGCAGCTGATCCTGCACTATTCGCCGCTGGTGAAGTACGTGGCGGGGCGAGTCAGCGTCGGGCTGCCGCCCAATGTGGAGCAAGCGGACTTCGTCTCCTCCGGGATCTTCGGACTCATCGACGCGATCGAGAAGTTCGACCCCGCCCGCTCCATCAAGTTCGAGACCTACGCGATCACCCGCATCCGGGGCGCGATGATCGACGAACTGCGGGCGCTGGACTGGATCCCCCGGTCCGTCCGGCAGAAGGCGCGGGCCGTGGAACGCGCCTACGCCACCCTGGAGGCCACACTGCACCGGACGCCGTCCGAGGCGGAGGTGGCCGCCGAGATGGACATCCCTCTTGACGAACTGCACACCGTCTTCAGCCAGTTGTCCCTGGCCAACGTCGTCGCGCTGGAGGAGCTGCTGCACGTCGGGGGCGAGGGCGGCGACCGGCTCAGCCTGATGGACACCCTGGAGGACACGGCGGCCGACGACCCCGTCGAGGTGGCCGAGGACCACGAGCTGCGCCGACTGCTCGCCCGGGCCGTCAACACCCTCCCGGAACGGGAGAAGACGGTGGTCACCCTCTACTACTACGAAGGGCTCACCCTGGCGGAGATCGGCCAGGTGCTCGGTGTCACCGAGAGCCGGGTCAGCCAGATCCACACCAAGTCGGTCCTCCAGCTGCGGGCCAAGCTCGCGGACGTGGGCCGCTGACGTGGACCACTGAGAACGCCGCTCCGACCTCGTCTCTTTCCTCGGAGGTCCGTAAAGTGGGACCGTGCCCAGGATTCGAGCGGCCTCAGTGGCCGAGCACCGGACGATGCAGCGCGACGCCCTGCTGGACGCCGCCCGCTCCCTGCTGTCCGAAGGCGGTACGGAAGCGCTCACCTTCCCCGCCCTCGCCGAGCGCACCGGGCTCGCTCGGTCCTCGGTCTACGAGTACTTCCGCTCCCGCGCGGCCGTCGTCGAGGAGCTGTGCGCCGTCGACTTCCCCGTCTGGGCGGCCGAGGTCGAGTCCGCCATGGCGGCGGCGGACACCCCCGAGGCGAAGATCGAGGCGTATGTAAGGCGGCAGCTGGCGCTCGTCGGCGACCGCCGGCACCGTGCCGTCGTCGCGATCTCCGCCGGTGAGCTGGACGCCGCGGCTCGGGAGAAGATCCGGGCCGCGCATGGCGGGTTGATCTCGATGGTGGGCGAGGCGCTGGTGGCTCTCGGGCATGAGGAGCCTCGGCTTGTCGCGATGATGCTTCAGGGGGTCGTGGACGCGGCTGTCCGGCGTATCGAGCTTGGTGTGGAGGAGCCGGAGCGGGTCACCGCTGTCGCGGTGGGGATGGTGTTGCGGGGGGTGCGGGGCTGACGTCCCGGGGTGGGGTGCCCCAGTCCCTCCCCAGAGGGGGGACCCCCACTTCGCCGTTTCGGGGGGGGGGGGGGGGGGGGGGGGGGGGGGGGGGGGGGGGGGGGGG
>NZ_JBPQTX010000508.1:0-3072 GCF_051386555.1 Streptomyces sp. URMC 126 | reverse complement strand
GAGGGGGCGAGGTGGGCAAGCCCCGTCCTGTCCCGTCCCGGCCCTGGTCAAAGCGCCGGCCCTGACCCCTCCCCGCCTCACCGACGCCTCCCCGGCCACCCTCCCCGTCGGCCGGACCGGCACCGCGGCAAGCCGTCTACCCCTCCAGGAGGTGGGGGCAGCCCCACCAGTACGACCTGAGGGGGAGCGGCCTTCGGCACTTGCGGCCGATCCGCCGGGTACAGGGGCGCTCCTAGCGTTGAGTCATGACCACGACCGTGTGCCCCAGTGCATCCACTGCCGTGTACCCGTCCTTTTCGTCGTATGTACGGGCACGCGGTCCGGTGCTGCAGCGCACCGCCCGCTCGCTGACCGCGAATCCCAGCGACGCCGAGGACCTGCTGCAGACCGCGCTCACCAAGACCTACCTGGCATGGGAGCGGATAGAGGACCACCGGGCGCTCGACGGTTACGTCCGGCGCGCGCTGGTCAACACGCGCACGTCGCAGTGGCGCAAGCGGAAGGTCGAGGAGTACCCCTGCGAGGAGCTCCCCGAGCGCGAGGCGCCGCCCGCGGCGGACCCGGCGGAGGCGCAGGCGCTGCGCGACGCGATGTGGCGCGCGGTGCACCGGCTGCCGGACCGGCAGCGGGCCATGGTCGTCCTCAGGTATTACGAGGACCTCACCGAAGCGCAGACCGCCGAACTGCTCGGCGTCTCGATCGGCACGGTCAAGAGCGCCGTCTCGCGCGCCCTCGGCAAGCTGCGGGAGGACCCGGAGCTGGCGCGGGCCGCCTGACGGCCGCGGGAACGGGCCGAGCGGGCCGGGCCGAGCGGGACGGGCGTCGGGCTGCGGGAGGGACCGCGTGTCGGTCGGGCGGCGTACGGCCCGGGCGTCGGGCTGCGGGAGGGACCGCGTGCCGGACAGGCAGCGTACGGCCCGGGCATCGGACCGCGTACGGACCGGACGCCGGACCGCGCCACGGACGGGGCGCTGCGCTCCGGCCCCGTACCGGCGGCCCGAGCCACCACCCGCCAAGAGATCAAGCACTGCCGAGGTAGTGACGTACCACCGGAAACGCCACCAGAATCACCCGGGAACGACCTGACGACCTTCGCGTGACGGCCCAACGAGTCGTCGCAGGTGCGAAATGGGGAGGCCCCTGGTGCAGAGCACGATGCAGGACGTACCGCTGACCGTCACTCGGATGCTGGTGCACGGGACCGTGATCCACGGGAGGGCGCGGATCACGACCTGGACGGGGGACGGCACGCCGCGCCGGCGGAGCTTCGCGGAGGCCGGGGCGCGGGCGATGCGGCTCGCCCACGCGCTGCGGGGGCTGGGCGTCGCCGAGGACGACGTCGTCGGGACGCTGATGTGGAACAACGCCGAGCACGTCGAGGCGTACTTCGCGATCCCCTCCATGGGCGCCGTGCTGCACACGCTCAACCTGCGGCTGCCTCCCGAGCAGTTGGCGTGGATCATCCGGCACGCCGCGGACCGCGTGGTGATCGTCGACGGTTCGCTGCTGCCCCTGCTGGCACCGCTGCTGCCGCACCTCGACTGCGTGGAGCACGTGATCGTCTCGGGCCCCGGCGACCGCTCCGTCCTGGCGGACTGCCGCCCCGACGTCCACGACTACGAGGACCTGCTCGCCGCGCAGACCGCCGACGCCTACGACTGGCCGGAGCTGGAGGAACGCCGGGCGGCCGCGCTCTGCTACACGTCCGGGACGACGGGCGACCCCAAGGGCGTCGTGTACAGCCACCGTTCGCTCTACCTGCACTCCCTGGAGATCAACTCCGCCGCGGCGTTCGGGCTGAAGCAGGGGGAGACCTGTCTGCCGGTCGTACCGATGTTTCACGTGAACGCTTGGGGGTTGCCGCACGCCGCCTTCATGTCGGGTACGTCGCTGCTCCTGCCCGACCGCTTCCTCCAGCCCGGGCCGCTCGCCGAGATGATCGAGCGCGAACGGCCGACCCTCACCGCCGGGGTGCCGACCATATGGCAGGGCCTGCTGGCCGAACTCGATGCCCGCCCGCGGGACACCTCGTCACTGGGTGCCGTGGTCAGCGGCGGGGCGCCCTGTCCGCCGTCCCTGATGAAGGCGTTCGAGGAGCGGCACGGGTTGCGGGTGGTACAGGCGTGGGGGATGACGGAGACCTCGCCCCTCGGCTCGATCGCCTACCCGCCGGCCGGTCTCACGCCCGAGGAGGAGTGGCCGTACCGCGTCACCCAGGGCCGCATCCCGGTCTCGGTCGAGGCACGGCTGGCCGCGCCGGACGGCGGATTCCTGCCGTGGGACGGCACGTCGGCCGGCGAACTGGAGATCCGCGGGCCCTACATCGCCGGGGCGTACCACGGAGGCGCGGACGGTGAGCCGATCCGCCCGGACGACAAGTTCAGCCCCGACGGCTGGCTGCGCACCGGTGACGTCGGCACGATCACTCCCGACGGTTATCTGACGCTCACCGACCGGGTGAAGGACGTCATCAAGTCGGGCGGCGAGTGGATCTCCTCGGTCGAGCTGGAGAACCACCTCATGGCCCACCCCGAGGTGGCCGAGGCGGCGGTTGTGGCGGTCCCGGACGAGAAATGGGGCGAACGGCCGCTCGCCGCCGTGGTCCTGCGCGACGGCTCCTCGGCGGGGCACGAGGCGCTCCGCGCGTTCCTCGGGGAGCGCGTGGCGCGCTGGCAGCTGCCGGAACGGTGGGTCCGGGTTCCGTCCGTCCCGAAGACGACGGTGGGGAAGTTCGACAAGAAGGCGCTGCGGCGGCAGTACGCGGAAGGGGATCTGGAGGTGACGGTGCTGCCGCCTGTGCGGGCGGGGGAGTGAGGGGCGGTTCCCGGGGAAGCGGGCTCCGGGGGTGAGGTGAGAGTGAGCGGGTGACGGGTCCGGCCGCACACCGGACACGGGCGATCGCCCCGATTTCCGGGCCGGGCCGGACCGGACCAGACCGGGCCGGACCCGGCTGGGACGGGCGAGAGACAGCAGGGCGGGAGACGGCCGGGCCTGCCGGAGTCGAGGAGCCTCGCCGGGCATCGCGGGCCCGTCAGCCCGGCCCCCGCGTCCCCCCGGCGCCCTACCTACGCC
>NZ_JBPQTX010000507.1:0-3079 GCF_051386555.1 Streptomyces sp. URMC 126 | reverse complement strand
GTGTCGGGGGTATGGCGGGGGACGCTGGGCGGGGAGGTGAAGGGACGGCGAGGGAGCGGCCGGATCACCCCGGGCCCGGGGGCCGGGGCGGCCTCGGCGGCCGGCCGGCGGCGGCGCGGGCCGCCCAGGTGCGGTACCGCAGGAACAGCTCACGCGGTTCGCCGCAGTACGACCAGGGCGCGTCGCAGGCGTACGGGCCGATCGCGGCGAACACCTCGTGCGCCTCGGCGTGCCGGCCGGCGAAGCCGAGGGCGTGTGCGAGGTAGTTGGCGTCGTCCGCGAAGTGGGCGTGCGGCCGGGGGGGCCGGTGCCGCCACCACCCTTCGAGGACGCGGTCGATGTGCGGACAGTCGTTCCAGGGGTGGACCGTCAGGCCGTAGGCCCCGCCGGACTCCGCCCTGCGCTGCCGGTAGGACTCGGCCAGCGCCACCAGGGGGAGGACGGCCAGCGGGAGGCCGGCGGGAGCGGTCTGGGCCCGTTCGAGCGCCCAGTGGAACATCTCGCCGCCGGAGCCGTGGTTCCGGTCGAACAGGAAGGTCAGCACCTCGTGGTGGGCCTCCCGGTTGTACGGGTCCCGGGCGGCCGCCTCGTTCCAGATCCGCCCGAGCAACTCCCGGTCGGGGGCGTGGACGCGCACCAGGGCCAGGAGGACCACCCAGGGCGCGGGATCCGCCGGGGGCGCCTCGGCGGCGGCCAGGCAGGTCTCCCATGCCTCTTCCATCAGCTCCCGGCCCGCGTCCCGCCCGGCGACCAGCGACCGCAGGGCCTGGACATGGGCCAGCAGGGCCAGGGCGTCCGGGGAACCGGGCTCGGCGCGGCTCCAGGTCTCGGCGAAGCGGAGGTTCGCCCCGGCCCGGGCGAGGACCTGGAGCCGGAAGATCCGCCGGTCCCAGTCGTGGCCGGTGGCGGCGAGCAGATCGCGCGGCCCTTCCCAGCGGCCCATGGCCGCGTCGTCCACGGCGGCGCGCAGGGGCCGGTCGTCGCGCGCGGGGTGGGGATCGAGCTCCGGCTCCACGGGGCCGTCCGGTCCCGCCCGCCGCGCGGACCGGCGTAATCTGCGACGCTGCATCCGGTGCGCCCCTCCCTGCCTCGCGGTCGTCTGCCGAACGGTTCACGTGCGGTGTCGCGGCACCCGCGAACTCACTGGCATAGCCATGACAAGCCGCGAGCGGAAAAGGCGCGGACCGGAACCGGATCGGCGGCCCCCGGACGGCGGGACGGGCGCGCGTCCCGCCCCGGGTACACCCGTGCGCCGCGCCCGGCGGAACCACCGCGACCGGAGACGATCGGTCCGGGCCTCGGTGCGGGCCACAGCTTATACACACAACCGTGCGATCGGGCCGCGATCTTGGAGATTTACACCGCCAACTTCTCTCACTCCACTCCCACTTGCCTCAGGGCCCGCCGCTGGGACGCCGACAATTCCAGCGGGAAGTAGAGATAACACACCCCTCCCGAGCCGCTCCTGACCCGCCCCTGCGCGTCCTTCCGCTTGGTTCTCAGCCAGATGTTCTCGAACTGACGCCTCTTGTACACCCGTTGGACGGCGGCGTTCGAGGGGGCCGCCGGATCGTGGACCACCACATCCCCGCTCTTCGTGAACCCGACGACGCACATCAGGTGCCCCGCCGTGCCGTACCCGGCCCCGTCCAGCTCGGCGGCGAGGAAGGACTGCGAGGTGACGACCGGGATCCCGGCCCGGATCAGCCGCTCGGCGTCGTTCAGCGACCGCAGCCGGGTGACCGTGCCCTGGAGGTCCCGGTACGTCGCCGCGTAGGCCGCGTTGAACGGCCAGTTGCCGCAGCCCTTGTACTGGTAGTCGTAGGTACGGCGGGCGGCGTGGCACACCTGCGGGTCGGCGTACGACGGGTCCACCCAGGACAGGTCGGCGGCGGACGGCCGGCGCCCCCAGTACTCCACCGCCATCTGCGAGGAGGTCGGGCTGCACCACGCCTCGCCGCCGTTGTCGTACTCCGGGTACTGCCCCTTGTGGATCTCCTGCGAGTACCGGGGGACGGCCAGCCGGTGCCCCGCCCCCTCCCCCGGCTTCGACGCGGGCACGGTGAACCGGTCGGGGATGTCGGACCCCATCACCCCCACCCGCCACACGGTGGGGGTCCGCCCGCCGCCCGGCCGCCGGAGAAGCGTCAGCCGCAGGACGTACGAGACGAAGCGCGCGCCGCTCGCCGGCTCGACGGCCAGGGTGTCGGTGGAGACGGCGCTCCGGCCGTCCTTCTGCCCGTCGACGGACGTGCGCCGGATGTCGCCGTCCGCGTCGCCCGAGGTCCAGCGGCCCATGACGTACCAGGGGGTGTGCGCGCGGTCGGCGTAGGCGGCGCGCACCTCGGCCTCGATCCAGGTGCCGGGCGGGGTGTGGGCGTTCCAGGAGACGACGATCTCGCTCGCCGGGGCGGACAGGGTGCGGACCGGCGAGGTCCACGTGGCGTACTCCCAGCGGGCCGTGGTCCCGGTGTGCGGGTCGGCGTACTCCCGGGTGCCCGCCGGCCGGTCGACGGTGACGCCCGGCCGTCGGCCGTCGCGGACGGCGGTTCCGGCGCGGGTGCCGGCTCGCCAGTCGGCGAGCGTGGTCCAGGAGTGGTGGTCGACGGTCGCGGAGGATCGCCGGCTCCCGCCCTCCGGAGCGGCGGCCAGGGCGGCGCCCGCCCGGGAGAGCGACGCGGCCGCGGTGACGGCGAGGGCGGCGGTCAGCACGGTACGGCGGGGCGGGTGGGACGGAAGGGACGAAGGGGAGGGGTTCGGTCTGCTGGACATGGCGTGGTCTCCCGGTTCGGCGGTGAGGGACCGTGAAGGGGCCGCCCACGCGGTCCCGTCGGGCCGCGCGGTCCGGACCGCCCACTATCCCCGGCCGGGCGGCCGGGGGCCAGTGACGCGACGCACGGCGCGTCAGACGCGCGGCACGTCAGGCGTACGGCACGCCAGACGTACGGCACGTCGGACGCACGACACGTCAGACGTACGGCACGTCGGACCGGAGGCGCACCGTACGCCGACGGGAGCCCCCCGGCGCGGCGCCGCCTAAGGTGACCCCGTGCACGACGTCCCCCCTCTCCCCCCGCTC
>NZ_JBPQTX010000506.1:0-3087 GCF_051386555.1 Streptomyces sp. URMC 126 | reverse complement strand
GTCCGGGGGGCTTGCCCCCGGGAAACGGCGAAGGGGCGGGACTGGGGCACACCCACCCGCCCCCGCGCAAGACCCATTTCTCAGCCAACCGCCCCCTCCGGTTCGTATCCGGAAGCCGCATCCGGTTACGCTCAAGGCATGCATGCCTGGCCCGCTTCTGAGGTTCCCGCCCTGCCCGGCAAGGGCCGCGACCTCCGGATCCACGACACCGCGACCGGTGGACGGGTGACCCTCGTCCCCGGCCCCGTCGCCCGCCTCTACGTCTGCGGCATCACGCCCTACGACGCCACCCACATGGGGCACGCGGCGACCTACAACGCGTTCGACCTCGTGCAGCGCGTGTGGCTCGACACCAAGCGGCAGGTCCACTACGTCCAGAACGTGACGGACATCGACGACCCCCTGCTGGAGCGGGCCGCCGCCAACGGCGACGACTGGGAGGCCCTCGCCGAGCGCGAGACCGCCCTGTTCCGCGAGGACATGACCGCGCTGCGGCTGCTGCCCCCGCGCCAGTACGTGGGCGCCGTGGAGTCGATACCGAAGATCGTTCCGCTGGTGGAGCGCCTGCGCGACGCGGGCGCCGCCTACGACCTCGACGGCGACATCTACTTCTCCGTCGCTTCCGACAGCCACTTCGGCGAGGTCTCCGGCCTCGACGCGGAGGCCATGCGGCTGCTGTCCGCCGAGCGCGGCGGCGACCCGGACCGGCCGGGCAAGAAGAACCCCGTCGACCCGATGCTGTGGATGGCCGCCCGCCCGGGCGAGCCCAGCTGGGACGGCGCCTCCCTCGGCCCCGGACGCCCCGGCTGGCACATCGAGTGCGTCGCCATCGCCCTGGAGTACTTCGGCATGGGCTTCGACGTCCAGGGCGGCGGCTCCGACCTGATCTTCCCGCACCACGAGATGGGCGCCTCGCACGCGCAGGCGCTGACCGGCGAGCACCCGTTCGCCAAGACGTACGTCCACGCGGGCATGGTGGCGCTCCACGGCGAGAAGATGTCCAAGTCCAAGGGCAACCTCGTCTTCGTCTCCGCCCTGCGCCGCCAGGGCGTGGACCCGGCCGCGATCCGCCTCGCGCTGCTGTCGCACCACTACCGGGCCGACTGGGAGTGGACGGACGACGTCCTCACCGAGGCCGTCGAGCGCCTCGCCCGCTGGCGCGCGGCCGTCTCCCGTCCGGACGGGCCGTCCGCCGACGCCCTGCTGGAAGAGGTCCGCGAGGCCCTCGCCGACGACCTCGACGCCCCGGCCGCCCTGGCCGCCGTCGACCGCTGGGCCGCCGCCCAGGCCGCCGACGGCGGTACGGACGAGGGCGCGCCCGGCCTGGTGTCGCGCACGGTGGACGCGCTGCTGGGCGTCGCCCTCTGAGCGACGGAGTCCGTCGGAGTCCGCCGTAGGGCCGGAGAGCCGTAGGGCTGTAGGAACGAGGCGCTCCCCGCCGTGCGCGGGGGGCGCCTCGTGCGCGTCCGCCACGGGGCGCCGCGTCCCATGGGCGGGAGCCTCCGCTTGTGAAGACCGGGAGGCGCGCGGCGTGCCGTGTGCCGCGCTGTGCTGGGGTGGGCGCACGCGTCCGTCCCGCCCTCCGGAGGGATCCACCCATGGCACGCTCCTTCACCCGCAGGACTCTGTTCGCCGCCGGCGCCGCCGGGGCCGTGACGGCGCTCGCGGGGCCGCCCGCCGTCGCACGGCCCGGCCCCGCCGGCGGCGCGGCCGGGCGGCCGACGGAGGCCGGTGGGTCCGGTGGGTCCGGTGGGTCCGGTGGGTCCGGTGGGTCCGGTGGGTCCGGTGAGCCCAGCGAGCCCGGCCGGCGGGGAGAGTCCGGGGGATCCGCCCCCTGGCCCACCCGCTTCCCGCTCCCCGACGGCTTCCGGCCCGAGGGCATCGCCGTCGGCCCCGGCCCGTACGCCTGGTTCGGCTCCCTCGGCAGCGGCGCGCTGTACCGGGCGCACCTGCCCACCGGCCGGGGGACCGTCCTGCCCACCCGGATGGAGCTCGGCTCGATCGGGCTCAAGACCGACCGCCGGGGCCGGGCCTTCGTCGCCGGCGGCGCCACCCGGCAACTGCGCGTCGTCGACACCCGGGACGGCCGGATCCTCGCCGTGTACGAGGTCGGCAGACCCGCGAGCGTGATCAACGACGTGGTGCTCACCGAGCGGGCCGCCTGGTTCACCGACTCGACGCAGGCCCTGGTCCACGGCATCCCGCTCGGCCCGCGCGGGGAGCTGCCCGCCGCCCAGGACGTGGTCTCGCTGCCGCTCACCGGCGACTGGGCGGAGGCCCCCGCCGACGGCTTCACCTCCAACGGCATCTCGGTCACGCCCGACGGCCGGGGCCTGCTCGTCGTCAACGTGTTCCAGGACGGCGGCAGTCTGCTCCGGGTCGACCCGCGCACCGGCGCCGCCCGCCGCGTGGACCTCGGTGGCCGGAAACTGCCCGACGGGGACGGCGCGTTGCTCCTCGGCCGCGTTCTGTACGTCGTCCAGCAGGTGCAGAACGCCGTCGACGTCTTCCGGCTGGACGCCGCCGGCCTGCGCGGCACGTGGCTCGCCCGGATCACCGACCCGCGGTTCCGGATCCCCACCACCGTGGCCGTCCACGGCGACCGGCTGTACCTCCCCAACTCCCGCTTCACCGAGCCCTCGACGCCCACGACGCCGTACGACGCGGTGGCGGTGCCCCGGTACGGGCGGGGCGGGTGAGGTCGCCCACCCAGAGGCCGGTGATCCGCAGGCCGGTGACCCACGGGCCGGTGATCCGGCGGCCGGTGAGCCGGACGTGCGGCGGGCGAACGGGCGCGGAAACCGGCCGAGTTCGCCCATGTCACATCCGTACCTCTTGACCCGGGAGTGAGGGAAGGGACAGGATGCGCGGCATACGGCCGTATGTCCTGCCCTGTCCGGGTTGAGTACCCGGATCCGTCCGCCGCGTGGTCCCGGCGCCGCCCGCCCGGGCGCCGCGCGGCGCTCCGCACGGAGGTACCGCCGCCATGCCCCTGACCCCGGAGGACGCCACCCCGGAGGACGCCACCCCGGAAGACGCCACACCGGAAGGCGCCGCGCCCGGCGCGTTACCGGACGCCCCCGCCCC
>NZ_JBPQTX010000505.1:0-3161 GCF_051386555.1 Streptomyces sp. URMC 126 | reverse complement strand
GGGTGCGGGTGGTGGGATGCGGGCGCGGCGGCGCCGGGGGAGCGCCGGGGAGCCCTGAGGCGGCCCGGGGCGTTGCACCCGGGTTCCGACGGGTGCCCGGTGTGCGCGCGGGACCGCCGGGGGGGCAGAACCGGGGTCACGCCGAGGACGGGGCCGGGTTCCGGTCCCGGTTCGGGTCGGGAGGTCCGCTGAGGGCCGGAGAGGCCGACGAGACGGCGTACCCGCAAGCCGGCCGAGACGCACTCGGAGACAGCGAAGGCGCCCCCTGGAGACGGCAAGTCGTCCTCGGGGACGCCCGAACGCGCTCGGGGATGCCCGAACACGATCGGAGGCGGCGAAGGCGCCTCGGAGGCGGAGACGGCCAAGGCATCCCCGACGGTGGGGGGACTCTCCTTGCCCCCACCCAACCCCAGCGGCCTCCGGCCTCCGCCCTCCCCGCGCAAGGGCGCCGACCATCCCTGGCCGCTACTCGTTGGCGATCTCCTCGATCACGGTCGCGCCGAGTTCGCGAATGATCAGGTCGTGGCCGGTGAGGGCGGTGTCGTCGAGGTCGGGGTCGTCCTCGGCGGGCATGTCGTCCTCAAGGGCGACGGACGGTGGCTCGGGCTCACGGTAGGGCTGCGCCGGGGCAGCCGGAGCGGCCTGTTGCGGTGCCGCCGGGCCGGAAGGGGCCTGCGGAGGCTGCGGGGCTTGTGGGGCGGCCGTGGGAGCCGGCGCCGCAGCCGGTGGGCGGGGAGCGGCCGACGCGGAGGCGGCCGGCGCGAACCCACCGCCACCGCCACCACTGCCGTACGCGCCGCCACCACCGCCGTACGCACCGCCGCCACCGAAGCCGCCGCCACCGCCGCCGAAGCCGCCACCGCCGGAACCGGCGGCCGGACCGGTGCCGCCGCCCCCGCCCCCGCTCGCGTCCACGACGAGTTCGATCTTCCACTGGACGCCAAAGGCGTCGTTGAGCGCCTGGCGGAGGACGTCCTCACTGCCGCTGTTGGCGAAGCTGTCCCGCGCTCCGACGTTGGAGAAGCCCACCTGGACCGTCGCGCCGTCGAAGCCGCTCACGTGGGCGTTCTGGCTGAGCAGGATCCACGTGAAACGTCGGCGGTTCTTGACCGCGTCGAGGATCTGCGGCCACATCTGACGGACCTGGTCCACGCTGCCGCCGTGCGCCTGGGGCGGCTGTGCCTGGGCTGCCGGGGGGTACCCGGGAGCCTGGCCCGGCTGGGAAGGCTGCGCCGGCTGAGGCGCCTCCGCAGGAGCCGTGGCCGGGGCCGTGGTCGGAGCCGTGGTCGGCCAGCCACCGGGCCGCGCGGCGGGCGGCTGCCCGGCCCCCTGCGCCGGCTCGGCGGCGGTCGGCCAGGCACCGGGCTGGGCGGCGGGAGCCGCGGGAGCACCGGCCGCGGAACCGGCGCCCTGCCCCGGCGCCGTAGCCGTGGGCCACGCACCGGGCCGGGGCGCGGCGACATCGGGCTGAGCGGGAGCGGCCGGCGGGGCTGCCGGCGGAGCCGCCTGAGCGGGGGCCTGAGCGGAGGCTTGGCCGGGGGCCTGAGCGGCGGGGGGGTAGGCGGGCGCATGACCGGGCGCCGCGGCAGGCTGCGCGCCGCCGCCGGCGGGAACGGCGCCCGATACGGCCGCGCGAGCGGCGGCGGGCCCGGAGAGCCCCATGGCGGACGGGTCGTGGGCGTGCGGCCCGGGCTCGTAACCGGCGGAGGGACCGCCCTGCGGCGCCCCCATGAAACCTCCGGCGGCCGGGCCCGCGCTCAGCCCCATCCGCTCCAGCTTGTCGAGCCGGGCGCGGACGGAGCGCTCGTCGTCGTACGCGCCGGGGAGCAGGACGCGCGCGCAGATCAGCTCCAGCTGGAGCCGCGGGGACGTGGCGCCGCGCATCTCCGTCAGCCCCTCGTTGACGAGGTCGGCGGCGCGGCTGAGCTCTCCGGCGCCGAAGACGGACGCCTGTGCCTGCATGCGCTCGACGACGTCGGCGGGGGCATCGATCAGCCCCTTCTCGGCGGCGTCCGGGACGGCGGCGAGGATGACGAGGTCGCGCAGCCGCTCCAGGAGGTCGGCGACGAAGCGGCGGGGGTCGTTGCCGCCCTCGATGACCCGGTCCACGACCTCGAACGCGGCTCCGCCGTCGCCGGCCGCGAACGCGTCGACGACGGCGTCGAGCAGCGAACCGTCCGTGTACCCGAGCAGGGACGTCGCCATGGCGTACGTCACACCGTCCTCGGCGGCACCGGCGAGCAGCTGGTCCATCACGGACATCGAGTCACGCACGGACCCGGCGCCGGCCCGGACGACGAGCGGCAGCACGCCCTCCTCGACCGGGATCTTCTCCTGCTCGCAGACCTGCCCCAGGTAGTCGCGGAGCGTGCCGGGCGGGACCAGGCGGAACGGGTAGTGGTGCGTACGCGACCGGATCGTCCCGATGACCTTCTCGGGCTCGGTGGTGGCGAAGATGAACTTGAGGTGCTCCGGCGGCTCCTCGACCACCTTCAGCAGGGCGTTGAAGCCCGCCGAGGTGACCATGTGCGCCTCGTCGATGATGTAGATCTTGTAGCGGCTGGAGGCCGGCCCGAAGAAGGCCTTTTCGCGCAGCTCACGGGCGTCGTCGACACCACCGTGGGACGCGGCGTCGATCTCGATCACGTCGATCGAGCCCCGCCCGTTCCGCGCGAGGTCCCGGCAGGACTGGCACTGCCCGCAGGGGGTGGGCGTCGGGCCCTCCTCGCAGTTCAGACAGCGCGCGAGGATGCGCGCGCTCGTCGTCTTGCCACAGCCGCGCGGCCCACTGAACAGGTACGCGTGATTGACCCGGTTGTTCCGCAGCGCCTGCTGCAACGGGGTGGTGACATGCTCTTGCCCGATGACCTCGGCGAAGGACTCGGGGCGGTAGCGGCGGTAGAGCGCGAGGGACGACACACCTACGACGATATCGGGCCCCACTGACAAGTGGCCTCGCTCACAGTTTCCGCCCCCGGCCGCCCCTGCCGCGAACCCCACGACGCCCCGGCGACCACGCGCCACAGCCCCCTGAAAACACAAGGGCCCCCCACGCACCCGCCAGAGCCCACTTACCCTTGCTGCCTTCCGGCCCTGGGGGAGTTGGGTGAGATAGCGCCACGTGAGGGGCTTGCCCCCCACCCTAGCGCACTCCACCCCCA
>NZ_JBPQTX010000504.1:0-3175 GCF_051386555.1 Streptomyces sp. URMC 126 | reverse complement strand
GACGGGCTGGATAGTGCGCCTGGGCGCGCACTTCAGCCCGTCCGGCGTTTGAGGACAACCGCGCGGAGCGCGGTTTCAGGGGGTCTGGGGCCGGCCCCAGGAAACGGTGAAGGGGCGGGCCAGGGGCGAAACCCCCCGCTAACAAAGCCCACGTAGGGTGTCCCCAGCGCCCCTGACCAGCGAGGAGATCCGCGAACCCCATGGCCGAGCACCCACCTTTCGCCGCCTACCCCGTAGGGCTCCGACTCGCCGGCCGCCGCGTGGTCGTCCTCGGCGCCGGCCAGGTCGCCCAGCGCCGGCTCCCCGCGCTGATCGCGGCGGGCGCCGACATCCTGCTCGTGTCGCCCTCGGCGACCGCGTCCGTGGAGGCCATGGCGGAGGCCGGCGAACTGCGCTGGGAACGCCGCCGCTACCGCGAGGGCGACCTCGACGGGGCCTGGTACGCGCTGATCACCACCGACGACCCCGAAGCCAACCGCGCCGCGTCCGCCGAGGCGGAGGCCCGCCGCGTCTGGGCCGTCCGCAGCGACGACGCCGAGGCGGCCACCGCCTGGACGCCGGCCACCGGCCGCAGCGAGGGCGTCACCGTGGCCGTGCTCACCGGCCAGGACCCCCGCCGCACGGCGGCCCTGCGCGACGCGATCGTCGAGGGGCTGCGCGACGGCTCCATCGCCGCCCCGCACCGCCGCACCCGCCCGGGCGCCGGACGCGTCGCCCTCGTCGGCGGCGGCCCCGGCGACCCCGACCTGATCACCGTGCGCGGCCGGCGCCTCCTCGCCGAGGCCGACGTCGTCGTCGCCGACCGGCTCGGCCCGCGCGACCTGCTCGACGAACTCCCGCCGCACGTCGAGGTGATCGACGCCGCGAAGATCCCGTACGGCCGCTCGATGGCCCAGGAGGCCATCAACGACGCCCTGATCGAGCACGCGAAGGCCGGCAAGACCGTCGTCCGCCTGAAGGGCGGCGACCCGTTCGTCTTCGGCCGCGGCAAGGAGGAGATGCAGGCGCTCGCCGAACACGGCATCCCCTGCACCGTCGTGCCCGGCATCTCCAGCTCGATCAGCGTCCCCGGCACGGTCGGCATCCCGGTCACCCACCGCGGGGTGGCCCACGAGTTCACCGTCGTCAGTGGGCACGTCGCCCCGGACGACCCGCGCTCCCTCGTCGACTGGCCGTCGCTCGCCCGGCTCGGCGGCACCCTCGTGGTGCTGATGGGCGTCGAGCAGTGCGGTGCCATCGCCGAGACCCTCATCCGGCACGGCCGGTCCGCCGACACCCCGGTCGCGGTGATCCAGGAGGGCACCACCGCCGCCCAGCGCCGCGTCGACGCCGTCCTCGGCACGGTGGGGGAGCGGGTGCGGGCCGAGGGCATACGCCCGCCGGCCGTGATCGTCATCGGCGAGGTCGTGGCCATCGGCCGCGAGGACGCTGCAGGCGCCAGCGGTAACGCCGCCCATGCCGCTGCCGCCGAGGCCGGCGGTACGCGCCCGGCCCCCGCCGTCGGCAGCTGAGACCGAGCCCCGGACCCCCACCCGTACGCACCACGAGGCACGTGAGCCCCATGACGCAGTCCCCCCACGTCATCACCATCGACGACCCCGACGACCCCCGGCTCCACGACTACACCGGCCTGACCGACGTCGAGCTGCGCCGCCGGCGCGAGCCCGCCGAGGGCCTGTTCATCGCGGAGGGCGAGAAGGTCATCCGCCGGGCGGTGGACGCGGGGTACGGCATGCGTTCCATGCTGCTCTCCGCCAAGTGGGTGGACGCCATGCGCGACGTCATAGAGGGCGTCCCCGCCCCCGTCTACGTCGTGGACCCGGAACTGGCCGAGCGGGTGACGGGGTACCACGTACACCGCGGCGCCCTCGCCTCCATGGCGCGCAAGCCCCTGCCGGACGCCGCCGGGCTGCTGGCCACGGCCCGCCGGGTCGCCGTGATGGAGGCGGTCAACGACCACACAAACATCGGGGCCATCTTCCGTAGCGCCGCCGCCCTGGGCATGGACGCCGTCCTGCTCTCCCCGGACTGCGCGGACCCGCTCTACCGGCGGTCCGTCAAGGTGTCCATGGGCGCCGTGTTCTCCGTCCCGTGGGCCCGGCTGGAGAACTGGCCGCGCGACCTGGAGACGGTCCGGGCCGCGGGCTTCCGCGTCCTGGCCCTCACCCCGGACGCGCAGGCCACCGCGATGGACGTGGCCGCCCCGCACCGCCTGGAGCGGGTCGCCCTCATGCTCGGCGCCGAGGGCAGCGGGCTGTCCGCCAAGGCCCTGCGGGCGGCCGACGAGTGGGTGCGCATCCCGATGGCCCACGGCGTCGACTCCCTCAACGTCGGCGCGGCGGCGGCCGTCGCCTTCTACGCCGTGACGGCGGGGACGCCCGCGTAGCACGCGGCGGCCTCCCCGCCGGAGGCTGCCGAGGTGCATCGTTTCCGCACCGGCCTGCCCAAGGGGGCCCGGTGCGGAGCGGCCGCGACACCACTCGATCCCGCACGGCGTCACCCACCACCGGAGGGCTTAGTGCCCACCGACACCGGCTTCCGCTGGAGAAGGCGCGGGACGGCAACCGCGCCCGAGCCAGGTCCTACCGGCCGGCGGCCCCGAGGCCACTGCCCTCCACGACTTCTGGGACCTCGCCCGGTTCTCGGCCTGCACGTAGCCGTACGCCATCGCCCCGGCCTGCGGCTCGTCACCGACCACAGAGGCCTCTGATACCAACTTCGACGCCCAGTCCGGCAACTCGCCCGGCCTCGACGCGACCGCCACCGTCCGCGCCCACGAAGAGCCGATCACCGTCGACCACCACGACACCGCCGGAGCTCCCGCCCCTCGGCCGCCGCCCGGGCATTCGCGGACATCCGACGGCGCGCCCGCCCACGCCATGCCGCCGGCTTGGCGCGCTCACGCCACCCACGACCGGGAGTACTACTTCGCCTCCTGCGCCCGAGAGCCGCCCGTCGGCCGGCCCCCCGGCTTCCCCAACTTCAACTCCCTCCGGCTGCGGACCGGCGTCAGCGCCATGAGCGTCGTCGTCCGCGACCCACGCTCGCCCCTGACGGGCCGATCACCTGCTGCGCTGACCACGACGACTTGCTCCGCCTCGTCCGCGACCCACGCTCGCCCCTGACGGGCCGATCACCTGCTGCGCTGACCACGACGACTTGCTCCGCCTCGTCC
>NZ_JBPQTX010000503.1:0-3200 GCF_051386555.1 Streptomyces sp. URMC 126 | reverse complement strand
CGGCGGAAGCAGAAGCCACGGCCGGGGCGGGGAGGGGCGGATCGATTCCGGCCACTTTCGGAAGGTGGGGGGCGCTCATGGCCGTCTGCTCCGCCGGGCCCATGCGGAGACGGCCTCGGGGCCCGCCCCGGAGGGCGTCCGCAGGGCTCCGGCGACCGGCTTCGACCAGCCCGTCGGCCTGCGTGTTCCATGGAATAGCACCGCAAACCCCCTGTCGTGGTGCGCGCTATCGGTGACTCCACATGTACACGCCCCGGTGAGGGGATGTCCAGCATTGGACCAGTGGGAATGATGGTGTCTGAGGGGTTTTGAAGTTGGCCGGAAAATAGTGCTGTGCTCGCCGAATTGCGGTCGACTGGCCGTGCTCGACAGCGCGTCACCGCCACCGCGGTGGGTACGTACTTGAGGAAGGGCAGGGGGAGTTGGGGGCGCCCCGGAACCCGGCGGAACACCCGGGCGTCTTACCCGGCAACGGCCGTGCCCGTCCCCGAGTGGCATGGGGGAACCCATGCCGTGGGCGAGGGGCGTACCGGCCCCAGCACCAAGCGCCATGCGTGCGCCACCCTCCGCCATGTTTCACGCTCGGCCCCAGGCGTGATGCGCTGCGTTGTACGCGCAGTGACCTGTGATCCATGTGGTGCGCCGACGATGAAGCGCGGCGGCGCGTCGAGTGCCGCGCGAACGGCGACCGTAGTGCCATGTAATGCGACACGCGGATGCTGCACCTGCAACGACATGCAGTGCCCTGATGCAACGAATGCAGTGCCCTGACGGCCCTGGTCTCCGACCCGGGCCCACCTTCGGCGTTCACGGAAAGGAACGAGCGCTCATGCGCGAGATCCTCGGAAGGCGACGCAAGCTCTCGCTCCGGCGGCCGGGCCGGTCCGCGGTGGTCACCGCGGCCCTGACCTACGCCACGGAGTGGCAGTGGCCCGTACTCCCCGGTGTGGGCCTCCGGCCCGGCATCGGCCGCGTGCGCGAATGCGGCTGCTCCCACCCGGACTGCGCGGTACCGGGCGCCCACCCCTTCGACCCGGGGCTGCTGGCGGCCACCACGGACGCGCGGATGGTCCGCTGGTGGTGGACCAACCGCCCGGAGGCCCCGGTCGTCCTCGCCACCGGGGGGCGCGCGGCGAGTGCCGTGAGCCTCCCGGCGATCGCCGGGGCGCGCGCGCTGGCGGCCTTCGACCGCGCGGGCGTGCGCCTTGGCCCGGTGGTGGCCACGCCGACGCGCTGGACGCTCCTGGTGGCGCCCTACTCACTGGAGGTGCTCGGCGAACTGCTGCACAGCCAGGAGTGGGTGCCCGGTTCGCTCCGCTTCCACGGCGACGGCGGCTACGTCGTCCTCCCCCCGTCCACCACGGGCCCCGGCCGGGCCCGCTGGGAGCGGGCGCCGCAGCCCGTCGGCGCGTCCTCCGGGCGCGACCGCACGGCACGGCCGTTCGCCAGGGCCGCCGGTGCCGCGGGGGGCAGCGGGGGCGGCGCCGCCGGGGGCACGGCGGCGGGCGCGCGGCCGTGGCTGCCGGACGTGGCCTCGGTGGTGGACGTCCTGGTCGAGCAGAGCGCGGCCACCGGGACGCCGGGCGGCGGCAGCCGGCTGGCGTACTGAGCGGCTCCGGGGGGCTCCGGAGCGATCGGAGACTCGCCGGAACGAACCGCCGGATTGAACGGGCGGGACGAACGGAAAGATCCCGCAAGCCTCGGGCGCGGCTCGCCCGTGGAGCGCGTACGGACGGGAGACGCACGCGCTCTCACTCGTACGGGTGCAAGCCGCGCCGAGAACTGCGGGATTCGGGTGGCGAACGGCGGGGTGCCGGGGGTGACGGCCGCTATGTTCGGGGACCGGGCCTGCGTCGGAAGCGGTGCCGGTCGAACGCCGGTCGTCGCCGGCGGGTT
This sequence comes from Streptomyces sp. URMC 126, assembly GCF_051386555.1. Taxonomy (NCBI): domain Bacteria; kingdom Bacillati; phylum Actinomycetota; class Actinomycetes; order Kitasatosporales; family Streptomycetaceae; genus Streptomyces; species Streptomyces sp. URMC 126. The sequence continues at coordinate 1,304 of NZ_JBPQTX010000503.1, read as the reverse complement.
CCGACCGGACGCCGGTAAGGCCGCGCCGGTCCGGCGGGACGCGCTCGAACCGTCCCGCGTCCAGTGTCCGCGGCGAGTCGCAGGTGGTCCCATGGAGCGTGCGTCCGGTGTGCCCGGCGTGTCCCAGCAACGTGCAGCGAATCTCCGGTTGGTCGCGCTCGCGGCCGCGGTGGCGCTCGCCGTCGTCCTGCCGCTCGCGGCGGCGACGGCGGGCCCCGCGGCCCCGGCGGGCCGGCCCGAGGCCGGACCGGAGCGGAAACCGTCCGGGAGCCGTCCGGCGGCCGTCCGGAAGCCCGTGACCCCGGTCGGGAAGGTGACGGACGAGATCCCCCGGGACGCGCTCACGGGGGCGGCCGGCGCCCTGGCGGGCGACGGCTGGAAGGGCGCGGGCGGCTCGTCCTCCCCCGCGCGCCCGGCGGCGCCGGACGAGCCGCCCGCCGTGACCCGCTGCGGTCCCGAACTCGACACCCCCGACGGCCTGGAGGCCCAGACGTGCGTCCTGACCGAAGGCGCGGAGACCTGGGCGCGGACGTACTACCGGAACGGCACCGACGCTCCGGTCACGGGCGTACTGACGCTGATGGCACCGGACGGCGGATCGCTCCAGACGCGCTGTCCGATGCCCGCCACGGACACCCCGGACACCTGTGAGACCCCTCGGCGGCGGACCGTGCGCGGACATGGCGCATATGCGGCGGTCGCGGAGATCGCCTCGGCCGATGGGAAGCTGCTCCTCCGCTCCGGCGGCAACTCGTCGGAGCCCGGAGAGGATTGACGCGGACCTCGTGGAACGCCCGCTTCCGGCGCGCGTCGGCGTTCCGCGGCCCCGCTCGGCCGTTTCCCGGCGGCGCGGAAGGGCCGTGTGGCCGCCTGCCGCCGGCGGGCAGGAGAAACGTCGTGGCCTCGGCCTGCGACGCTCGGAGAGGGAGACCGGGGCGGCCTGAGGGGATTCCCTGGGGGATGTCCGGAGGCCCGCTCCCGGAGACGCCCGGTGATCCACGACGGCGACCGCCGGTATCCGGGCATGGAAGCGCCCGATCGCTGGCGACGGGGGATGCACCAGCGACCGGGCTCCTAGAACGGTAACAAGAGATCGGCGGTTCGCAAATTCGATCGTGGATTTCCGGACGCCGATTTCCGGTCTGACAGCGGGAGTTGTGACAGGAGTCACGCGAGTGGCGGGTTCCGACGCCCGGAACGACGCCGTCCGAGGAAGAAGCGGAGACCGCCAGTCCGCTCGCCGACCGCACGAAACCCCCACCCGACCAACCGCCCTCAGACCCGAAGCACACCCCTCCGGAACG
>NZ_JBPQTX010000502.1:0-3201 GCF_051386555.1 Streptomyces sp. URMC 126 | reverse complement strand
TGTGTATAAGAGACACCCCCAGCACCACCCCGCCCCGCCTCGTGCTCATCGGACACGGCATGGTCGGCCAGCGCTTCCTCGAAGCGCTCGCCCGGCGCACGGCCGGCCTCGGCGCGGACGCCCCGCACGTCACCGTCCTCGCGGAAGAGCCGCGTCCCGCCTACGACCGGGTCCGGCTCACCTCGTTCCTCTCCGGCGTCTCCGAGGAGGAACTCTCCCTCTGGACGCCCGAGTTCGCGTCACGCCCCGGCATCGACCTCCACCTGGACGACCCGGTCACGGCCGTGGACCGCGCCGCCCGCAAGGTCACCACGCGGTCCGGCGCCGTGCACGCGTACGACACCCTCGTCCTGGCCACCGGCTCACGTCCGTTCGTCCCGCCCGTCACCGGCCACGACACCCCCGGCTGCTTCGTCTACCGCACCATCGACGACCTGGAGGCTCTCCGCGTCCGCGCCCGTGCCGACGGGGTGCGGGCCGGGCTGGTGATCGGCGGCGGGCTGCTCGGTCTCGAAGCGGCCGGGGCGCTGCGCGCCCTGGGCCTGGAGACGCACGTCGTCGAGTTCACCCCGCGGCTGATGGCCGCCCAGGTGGACGACGGCGGCGGCGCCGTCCTGCGCCGCAAGGTCGAGGAGCTGGGCGTCGTCGTGCACACCGGCGTCGGCGCCCGCGAGGTCGAGGCCGGGCCGGACGGGACCGTCTCCCGCGTGACGCTCTCCGACGGCACCGTCGTCCCCTGCGGTCTCGTCGTCTTCTCCGCCGGCGTCCGGCCCCGCGACGACCTCGCCCGCGCCTGCGGGCTCCCCGTCGGCGAGCGCGGTGGCATCGTCGTGGACGACGGCTGCCGCACCGCCGACCCCCGCGTCTGGGCCGTCGGCGAGTGCGCGCTGACCCCCGACGGCCGGGTGCACGGGCTCGTCGCCCCCGGGTACGCGATGGCCGAGGCCGCCGCCGACCGGATCACGGGCGGCGACGGCAGCTTCACCGGCGCCGCACCCGCCGCCCGGCTCAAGCTCCTGGGCGTCGCCGTCGCCAGCTTCGGCGACGCGCACGCCACCGGCGACGACGCCCTGGAAGTCTGCTACGCCAACAGCCGCGACGGCGTGTACAAGAAGCTCGTCGTCACCCCCGACGGCCGGCTGCTCGGCGGCGTCCTCGTCGGGGACACCGACGCGTACGACGTGCTCCGGCCGCTCGCCGAGGCGGGCACCCCGCTCACCACCCCGCCCGAACGGCTCCTCCTGCCCGCCTCCGCCGCGGGCGCGGCGGCGCCCGGCCCCGAGAGCCTCCCGGACACCACGATCGTCTGCTCCTGCCACAACGTCACCAAGGGCTGCATCCGCGCCGCCGTCACCGACCACGGCTGCGGAGACGTCAAGGCCGTCCAGCGGCACACCAACGCCGGTACGGGCTGCGGTTCCTGCCTCTCCATGGTGACCAAGCTCGTCGACGGCGAGACCACGCCCGCGGGTGCCGACCCCGCTCCCAAGGGCCTCTGCGAACACTTCACTCACACCCGCGCGGAACTCTTCGACATCATCAGCGTCACCGGTATCACCACCTTCTCCCGCCTCATCGACGAACACGGCAGCGACGCCAACGGCAGCGACGGCTGCGACACCTGCAAACCCGTCGTCGCCTCCATCCTCGCCACCCTCAACCCCCGCCTCGGCAACTCCGTCCACATCCTCGACGGCGAACAGGCCGCACTCCAGGACACCAACGACCACTTCCTCGCCAACCTCCAGCGCAACGGCTCCTATTCGGTCGTCCCCCGCGTCCCCGCCGGGGAGATCACACCGGAGAAACTCATCGTCCTCGGCGAGATCGCCCGCGACTTCGGCCTCTACACGAAGATCACCGGCGGGCAGCGCATCGACCTGCTCGGCGCCACCGTCGACCAGCTCCCGCACATCTGGCGACGGCTCGTCGACGCCGGGTTCGAGTCCGGCCACGCCTACGGCAAGGCCCTGCGCACGGTGAAGTCCTGCGTCGGCTCGGTCTGGTGCCGCTACGGCGTCCAGGACTCCGTCGCGCTCGCCGTCGAACTCGAACTCCGCTACCGCGGCCTGCGCTCCCCGCACAAGCTCAAGGCCGCCGTCAGCGGCTGCGCCCGCGAGTGCGCCGAGGCCCGCGGCAAGGACTTCGGCGTCATCGCCACCGCCGCCGGCTGGAACCTCTACGTCGGCGGCAACGGCGGGACCACCCCCCGCCACGCCGAACTGCTCCTCGCCGACGCCGACCGCGACACCCTCGTCCGCACCCTCGACCGCTTCCTGATGTTCTACATCCGCACCGCCGACCGGCTGGAGCGCACCGCCCCCTGGATCGCGCGCATGGAAGGCGGCCTCGACCGGCTGCGCTCCGTCGTCGTCGACGACTCCCTCGGCATCTGCGCCGACCTCGACGCCCTCATGGAACAGCACGTCGCCACATACGAGGACGAGTGGCGCGCCACCCTTGAGGACCCCGAACGGCTGCGCCGCTTCGTCTCGTTCGTCAACGCGCCGGGCACGCCCGACCCCGCCGTGCGCTTCGAGGGCGAACCCGGCCGGATCCGCCCGGCCGCGCCGCCCGCCCACCCCGTCGGGAGGGCCGAACCCGTCGGGTCCGCCGGGCCCGTCGAGTCCGTCGAGTCCGCCGGATACGGCGAGCCCGTCGCCGCGGCGGTGGCCCGGTGACCGCCCGCCGCGCCGTCGAGGTCGACGCCGGCACCGGCTGGACGCCCGTCTGCGGCTACGACGACCTGATCCCCGGACGCGGGGTCGCCGCCCTCGTCGACGGCCGGCAGGTGGCCGTCTTCCGGGACCGCGCCGGGCAGGTGTACGCCGTCGGCAACCGGGATCCGTTCAGCGGCGCGTACGTGATCTCCCGCGGCCTCCTGGGGAGCCGCGACGGCGTGCCCGTCGTCGTCTCGCCCATGTACCACCACGCCTTCGACCTGCGCTCGGGCGTCTGCCCGGACGAGCCCGAGGCGCCCGGCGGCGTACCGGCCCGACTGCCCGTATGGCCCGTACGGCTGACCGGCTCGCCGGCCGATCCCGGTGATGCGGCCGGATCCGATGAGGCGGTGGGAGCGGATGCGGCGGCGCCCGAGGCTTCCGGGACGGGCGGGACGTCCGGGTGGAGCGAGCCGTCCGTACCGCCCGAGCCTTCCCCCTCCGCCGAGCCTCCCTCGCCCGCCCGGCCCCTCTCTCCCAC
>NZ_JBPQTX010000501.1:0-3232 GCF_051386555.1 Streptomyces sp. URMC 126 | reverse complement strand
ATCAAGCCCGTCCGGCGTTTGAGGACGAGCGGCGGAGCCGCGATCAGCGGGGTCTGGGGCGCAGCCCCAGGAAACGGCGAAAGGGCGGGACCGGGGCACCCTCACCGAAACACCGACGCCGGCGGCTCCGGCGACGGCCGCGCGCTCGCGTCGGTGACGGCTACCGCCCCACCCGCGAAAGCGGCAAGAGCCTCACCCGCCTCCACCCGCCCCTGCGCCGCATCCGTCGCACACCTCCGCGTCAACTCCCCGACAGGCAACGGCGAATCGGAAGCCACAAGCACCGCATTGCCAAACCGCCGCCCCCGCAACACCGCCGGCTCCACCGCCAAGCACAGCTCGGGAAAGACCGTCCCCACGGTCGCGATCTGCGACTTGACGAAGGCGAGGCCGGGCGGACCGTCCGCCAGGTTCGCCGCGTACAGCCCGCCGGGCCGCAGCACCCGCCGCACCTCCGCGGCGAACTCCACGCTCGTCAGATGCGCGGGCGTCCGCGCCCCGGCGAACACATCCGCGATGATCAGATCCGCCCACCCGTCGGCCACCTTGCCCAGCACCTCCCGCGCGTCACCGTTCCGCACCCGGATCCGCCACGCGGAATCGAGCGGCAGCTCCCGCCGGACGAAGGCGACCAGCGGCGCGTCGATCTCGGCGACCTGCTGGGTGGAGCGGGGCCGGGTCGCGGCCACGTAGCGGGCCAGGGTGAAGGCGCCGCCGCCGAGGTGGAGGGCCTGGATCGGCCGCCCGGGCGGTGCCGCCAGGTCGGCGACGTGGCCGAGCCGCCGCTGGTAGGAGAAGTCCAGGCGGGTGGGGTCGTCCGGGTCGACATGGGACTGCGGCGCGCCGTCGATCAGCAGGGTGCGGGCGTTCGGGCGGTCGCGGTCCGGGCGCAGCTCCGCGAGACCGCCCGCCACCTGCTCGGTGACGGGTTCGGCGGCGCGCCCGCGCCCCGCCCGCCTGCCGGTCCCGCCAGTCCCCCCGGCATCTCGTTTCCCTTTGGCCACACGCCAAGTATCGCCCGGTTCGCCCGGCCACCCGTCCGCGCACCCCGCCCCGAGGGGTCAGCGGCAGCGGTCGACGGCCTCGATCGTGCGCGCCGCCTCGCCGAGAGCCGCCCGCAGCACGGCCGGGTCGGTCGCCTCCGAGAGGGCCGCTTCAGGCGCCACCAGCCAGCCACTGCCCGTCACGGGCGGTTCGTGGCGGCCGGCGCGCACCCCGCGCCCGTACGCCTGGGTGCAGGCGCTGCCGGGGACGTCCCAGCCCGCCGCGGTGCCGGCCGGGACGAGGAAGCCGAGGGTGTGGCACTCGCCGTCGTGCAGCACGGGCCCGACGCCGTCGCGGAGCCGCAGGATGTCCACCGCCTCCAATCCCTGCCGGGCGGGCACGGTGACCAGGTCGCAGGGGATGCCCTCACCCTGCCCCCGGGCCGGGCGCGCGGCCGGACCGTGTCCGGGGCGCGCCTGGTGAAGGGCCGCCGTCCGCGAGCCGCCGATGTTCACTCCGGCTTCCGCCAAGGGGAACGCCTCCTCCGCACGTTTCGCTGAACCCGTCTCCGCCGCTCCGCGCCCGACCGCCGGGGCCGCGGCACGGACGGCGGGCACCCGCTCCCCCTGTTCAACTCCCTTGAGCCGTCAACGGCTACGGCACCACGCCGCCGTAAAGGATGGCAGTTCATGGCGGATCGCGAGTGGGATATCCGTTTTGTAGCCAAAGCGGACGTACCGGCTTCCCGGCAGCCGGTACGGTCATCACGCCGCACGGCAGTACCACCGTCCGCCCCGGATGCCGGCGGGGCGGCACCCGCCAGGAGAGGGTCCGGCCATGGCGTCGCCCCACGCGTCCCCGTCACCTCGCGCCCCCCGCCCGAACACTGTCTTCCGTGAGCTGCGCGGACCGCGTTCACCTGCGGAATTCGCTGCCGCGGTACGGCGTGCGGCCCGGGAGATCGGGGAACAGGTCTCGTGTGACGCGCGGTACATCGGGCGCGTCGAATCCGGCGAGATCCGCTGCCCCAACTACGCCTACGAGCGGGTGTTCCGCCATATGTTCCCCGGCCGCGAGCCGGCGGACATGGGCTTCCTCCCCCGCGAGACCGTACGCGGACGGGGGGCGCGAAACAAGGGCGGTGCGCCGCCCGCACACATCGAAAGCCCCGCCGACGACGGTGACGTGACGGGTCCCGGCGCACCGGGCCTCCGGGACGCCGGCGCCCCCGGCACCGGCGGTACCAGTGACGAGGAGAGCGACGTGTTGCGTCGCGCGTTCATGACCCATGGCACGGCCGCGGTGGCCGTCGCCTCCCTGGGCGGCGTCGCGGGCGCCCGCCCCCAGCGCCACGCCGGCGAGCCGGAGGCCGTGGCGGTGGAGCAGGCCGTCCGCCGCATCCGGCTGCTCGACGACCGGCACGGCGGGGACGGCCTCTACCGGCGTGCGACCCGGCCACTACGGGCGGCCTACGACCTGCTCGACGCGGAGACCCGGCGGCAGTCGGTGGCCGACCGGCTGCACTCGGGCGCCGGTGAACTGGCGATCTCCGTCGGGTGGTTGGCGCACGACTCCGGCCGGTTCGCCGACGCCCGTTCGCACTACGCGGAGGCGCTGGCCACCGCGCGGGTCGCGGGGGACGCGGCGCTGGAGGCGCACGCCTTCTGCAACACCGCGTTCCTGGCCCGGGACTCCGACCGGCCGCGGGAGGCCGTCCGCGCCGCCCAGGCCGCGCAGCACGTGGGCCGGCGGCTCGGCTCGGACCGGCTGATGTCGCTGCTGGCGCTGCGCGAGGCCGGCGGCTGGGCCCGGCTGGGCGACCGGGCGGCCTGCGCGACCGCCCTGCTGCGGGCCCGCACCCTCTTCGGGCGGGGGGCGAGCGACGCCGACCCCGAGTGGATGACGTTCTTCGGCGAGGCGGAACTGGAGGGCCTGGAGGCCCAGTGCTGGTCCGCCCTGGGCGACCGGTCGCGGGCGGCCGAGCACGGGGAGCGGGCCGTGGCGCTGGCCGACCCCCACTTCGCCCGGAACATCGCGCTCTACACGGCGCAGCTCGCGGACGACCTGGCGCACTCCGGTTCCCCGGACGCGGCGGCGGCGGCCGGGGAGCGCGTGCTGGACCTGCTCGGCCAGGTCCGGTCCGCCCGCATCCGCGGCATGCTCGACGCCACGTCGCGGACGCTGCGCCGGTACACGGGGGATCCCGCGGTCGAGTCGTTCCTGGCGCGGGGGGTGGCCTGAGCGGGGG
>NZ_JBPQTX010000500.1:0-3274 GCF_051386555.1 Streptomyces sp. URMC 126 | reverse complement strand
GTGGTGGCCTTGCTGGCCGTCCTCAAGGCGGGCTCCGCCTGCCTCTTCGAGGCGGGCGGGAGGAGCCTTGAGCGTGGTCAGGACGCAGGCGGGGGTGAGGCCCTCGCCGTACGGTTCGCCTGTTGTGTGCGGTTTGCGCGGTTCGTGGCTCGGCGGATCGTCATCACACCCCTCTCCGCCCGCCTCGAAGAGGCAGGCGGAGCCCGCCTTGAGGACGGCCAGCAAGGCCACCACCGAGGTGACGGACGGAGGCAGACCGACGGTGGCGAAGGTGCCGGGGCGGATGCCGAGGGTGGCGAGGTGACGGGCGAGGCGGTTGGCGCGGGCGTTCAGTTCCCCGTACGTCAGCCGCTCTTCACCGGCCACCAGCGCGGTGGCGCCGGGCGTCCGGGCGGCGTACGCCTCGAACGGGCCGATCGCCGTCGTGGGCGGGAGGACGACGGCCGTGTCGTTGCCTTCGCGAAGGGCACGTTCGTGTTCCTCGTCAGGGACGAGCGACAAGGCGGAGAGCGGTACATGGGGGTCGTGGCCGGGGAGGCGCGTCAGCAGGCCGTGGAGCGCGCGCAGCGATGCGGCGCGTCCGGCCGGGGCCGGGCGCCCGGTCTCCGCCACGAGCCGGAGACCGCCGTCGGCCGTGCCGAGGAAGGTGACGGTGACCTCCTCGTGGGGGCCGGCCGGGGTGGTCGCCAGCGGGTGCAGGGTCGAGCGCGCGCCGGCGAAGGCGATCGGTTCCCCGGCCGGGACGACGTCGGTCGACGGCCCGGTGAGGGCGGGGTGCGCGGCGGGGAGGCCGAGGTCCCGACGGAGGTCGGCGCGGCGGTAGCGCTGGTGGGTCCGGGCCTCGCGGACGGCGACGTCGGCCTGCCGGACCAGGTCGGCGAAGGTGGCGTCGGGGCTGACCGTCAGCCGCAGCGGGACGGTGTTGCGCACGGCTCCGGGCACGCGCAGCGCGGCCGGTCCCGTACGGCCCGTCAGGGGCAGGCCGAGGACGACGTCGTGCCGCCCGGTCGTGCGGCACAGGTGCAGGGCGTGGGCGGCGAGCAGCAGCCCGGTCCAGGAACCGCGGACGGACGCGGCGAGCTCGCGGAGCGCGGCCGTGGCCTCGGGGTCGAGGCGGAGGTCGTGGGGGGCGGGACGGTCGGCTTCGAAACCGGCGGGTGCGCCCGAAAAAGTGTGCGGGGGTGTGCGGAGGAGCGCACGCGGGGGCATGCCCGTCGGCGTACCCGGCGCCATTCCGGGTGCCATGGCCGGCGGCCGCTCCTCGTGGCTGTCGTCGGCGGTCAGGCCGGCCAGCCGGTTCCGCCAGTAGGCGCGGTCCCGGTCGCGCGCGGCGGAGCCGCGGTAGGCCGCCTCCTCGGCGACGAGGTCCGCGAGGCGGCCGAACGGGCTGGGGCCCGGGTCCTCCCCGGCCGCCAGGGCCGTGTAGACCTCGGCCACCCGGAGGTCCACCAGCCGGTGGCCGTGCGCGTCGAGCAGGGCCCGGTGCACACGCCGGTACCAGAGCCAGCGCCGGTCGCCGACGCGGAACAGCCCGTACGCGAACAGCGGTCCGTCGGCCGTGCCGAAACCCCGGTCCAGGTCGGCGCGCATCCACGCCAGCGCGGTCCGGACCGCTTCCGCGTCCTCGGGTCCGTCCGTTTCACCGGCACCACGGCTATCGCCGGCACCACCGCAGCTGCCGGTACCGCCGGTGCTCCCGTCCGTCGAACGACGGTCGTCCGCCTGGTCCGCCCCCGCCTCCCGGTCCTTCCCCGAGCCCGGCCACCGCCCCACCGCGACCGGCTCCTCCATCACGTACCCCTGACCGCGCAGGTCCGCGGCACACAGGGGGAACCCGTGCCCCGGCGGCTCGATCGCGATCGGCCGCTGGCGGGGGCCGTCCGGGGTGTCGACGATCCGCATCCGCAGCGCGTCCGTCTCGCCGACCGTGCGGTGCAGGGCCTCCGCGAACAGGACCGGGTCGAGCGGGCCGTGGATCTCCCGGTACGCGGCCGTGACCGGCGCCGCGCCCCTGGGGTCGCGGGCCTGCCGTGCCCACAGCTCCCGTTGGGCCGCCGTCAGCCGCAACCCGCGCGGTGCGGCGGCCTCGTGGACGGCCGCCGCGGCAGCGGTGTTCCGCGCGGCGGCGTCCTCCAGGGCGGTGCCTTCCGGCACGGCCTCCCCCCGGGCGGGGGGAGCCGGGAGGAGGAACCGGTCGAGGGCGCGTACGGTCACCGTCGGGCTCCCGGGGTCGTCGCGGGAGCCGCCGGGTACCCGCCGTCGTGGCGGCGGCCCGGCCGCCGGGGGCGGCGCCGGTCTCGGTTCGGGGACATGGCCGTCAGTTCCCCTCGGCGCCCGTCAGGACCCGGTCGGTCGTGGTGACGACGGCGCACTTGGCGGCGGCCCAGCGCAGGGCCATGGCGTGGTCCTCGGCCGAGAAGTCGGCGACGGCGTCGGCGACGACGAACGGCCGGATGTCGCGCATCCACGCGTCACAGGCCGTCATCAGGACGCCGATGTGCGCGTAGACGCCGACGAGGACGAGCTGGTCGCGGCCCTGTCCGGCCATCCGCTCGGCCAGGTCGGAGCGGACGAACGCGCTGTACTTCCACTTGGTGAGCACGGTGTCCCCGGGTTCGGGCGCCACGGCCGGGGCGATCGCCTCGGCGTGCCCGTCGGCGGGCAGACCGGGCCCCCAGAAGTCCTGCTGGAGACCGCGCTCGTCGGGGCTCTGGCCGCCGGGCTGCGCCGAGTACACGACCGGGATGCCGAGCCGCGCGCACTCCTTCTTCAACCGGGCCACGTTCGCTAGCAGTTCGGTCACCGGCGAGGCGTCGGCGGTGAAGGCGCCGAGGAAGTAGTTCTGGAGGTCGTGGACGAGCAGGACGGCGCGGTCGGGGTCGACGGTCCAGTCGACCTTGTTCGCGGGGAGGTCGGCCTCGCCGGGCATGGGGTAGGGGGTGATGGCGGGGAGCGCCATGGTGCGGTGGCCTTTCGGTGCGGTGCGGGCGGCTCGTGCCGCGCTTGCTCGGGGTCGGGCCGGCCGGTGTGGGCTTCCCGTTGGTGCCGGCGGTGTCGTTGGTCGTTGGTCTTCAGCAGTCAGTAGTCGTCAGTCAGTAGTCGGTATTCGTCAGTCCGTATTCGATGGTCACTCGTCGGGTACGACGGCGTCATTCGCCGTCCGCTCGTCGTTCGCCGTCCGCTCGTCGTCGCCTCGCGCTCGCTGACACCGGCCGGACGGAGGGGATACCGGCCGGGGAACCGGCGGGCCCGGCAACCCCTGCCCGCCCGACCC
>NZ_JBPQTX010000499.1:0-3305 GCF_051386555.1 Streptomyces sp. URMC 126 | reverse complement strand
CCCCCCGAGGGTCGTCCCGACCTCCCCCGAGCGTCGTTCCTACCCCCCGGGTCTCCCCTACGGTCTCCCCTACGGGTTTCGCGCAGCCCCTTAGGGGTTCTCCCCTGCCCCTGAGGGGCCGTCGAGCAGCCGGTGCATCACCGCCTCAGGGATCACCGGGTTGGTGGCGGCGGAGTTCGCCGTCTCAGGCCGGTGCAGACGCTCGATCAGGACGGGGACCGGCAGCCGTGGGTCGGCCAGCGCGGAGTCCCTGACGTGGGCGTCCGGGTCGTCCACGAGGCGGGTCACGGACGCCGGGGACAGGCGAGGGTCTCGTAGCGCCCGGTGGCGGACCCACGCCTCCTCGTCCCGACTCAGCCGCTCGGCCGTCTCCGCCGTGGCACCGGGATCGTCGAGGGCGAGCGCCCGCAGGGCGGGGGACGCGTCGTCGAGGTACCGGAGCAGATTCCGCCGGGGGAAGTTGGGGTGGTGCGGTATGTGGACGACGGAGTAGCCGTTCCAGGTGCGGAGCGTTTCCAGCAGCACTTCGGCCGGCGCCTGGGCGCAGTGCTCGGCCAACTGAAGCCGTACGACCGGGTCCTCGTCACGGGCGAGCAGATCGGCCACGTCTTGGGGGAGCGATGCGGAGCAGGCGGCACTGCGGCGCAGCAGCGGGTGGGCGGAGGTGGCGCAGCGACGGATGGCATCGGGGTCGTTCTGGAGGGCCAGCACCCAGTCCAGCGGGTAATGGCGGTCGTTAGGGCCGACGTCGACCGGTATGCGTGAACGTTCCCGCTCGGTGAGTTCCGGCCGGATCGACACCTGCCACCGCGCGGCCGGGTCACGTGCCAGGACGGCGACGAGGTCGGGGTCGAGAGAAGGGTTCGACGCGACGCGAGCGCGGAGCCTGTCGTCGGGGTCGCGCGTCAACTGCTCGGCGAGTGCGCGGTCCAGTCTGCAGTGCTCGGCGGCCTCGTGGCGGTGCTCCATCGGCAGCCCGGCGTAGGCGGACGGCGTGAGGGGGACGGTCCTGTGGTGCAGGAGCGCGGCCTGTGCCCGTACCACCGGATCCGGGTCGTCCCTTAGGGCCGCGCGGGCCGCTTTGCCCAGATGTTCCCAGGCGTGGGGCAGGGCGGCGGACCGTATGCCGGGTTCGGGGTCGGCGACCAGGGCGGTCGCCGTGACGGCCGGCAGTGTGCGGGCGCGGGTGAGCTCCGCGCGGATCTGCGGGCTCGGGTCGCCGGTCATCCGGGCCAGGGTTCCCTCGTCCAGGCGCACGTTGTGCCAGACGGCGGAGGCGAGGAAATACCACCTGCGTCGCGGTTCCGGATCCGTGAGCAGCCGGGCCCACTGCTCCGGCGTGAGCCGCCAGCGGTCGCCGAGCAGCCTTCTGACCCGCCAGTCGGGGTGCTCGATCCAAGCGTCGACTACCTCCTCGGGCAGCTCTCGGTGGACCAGGGCACGGGGGAACTCGGGGGCGGTGGTGGCGGTGGCGGGGCATCGGTCACCTGCCGGAACCCGGTCGAGGAAGCGCCGCAACAATGCGGCCGGCGCCGCGGCGTTGTCGGCCAGTCCGTCGCGCCACGCCCGGGCCAGCCGCGCCGGATCCGGAGCGGGCCGGGGGACGGACGCCCAGAGGCCGTCTTCCGCGCGGGCCGGCCCTGGGGCAGGGGCCTGCACAGTGCTTGCACCGGTCCGGGCTACGTCCGACTCCGCGCTCCCCTTGTGTTGTCTCATTCGGACATTCTCGCTGCCGTGCGCCGTGGACAGTGGGTCGCGTGGGGCGTTGGCATGCAAGCGGCAACTGGTACTGCCGAGTCAGTCATTGAGCGACCGACGCATGGAACACACCACCTCCTGTAGGTGAAGCGAGCTCCGTGGCTCGCCAATCAAGTCTGATCACGGCAGGTTTGGGGCTTATCGGGGACACGATCAAGCCAAGATTCACGGGCCTCCTGCAGAGACGGTTGTTCGGGTGGGGTGCGTGTTTTTCAATCACAGACGAAATGCGGTGTGTGGACGTAACGCGGAGAGCAACTCTCCGCCGCCGTAGGGCATCTCGGGAGCAGCGCAGGCCGGGCGAGCATCGGCGGTCCGCAAGGGGCTTGGCCGGGCGCGACCGTACTTTCGGCAACGGGGAGAGGGGGCGCACGGGTGCGTGTCAGCCGGCAGGGAGCCGACGCCGACCTATGCGGGCATCGCGAAGAGCCGGTACCCGGGCACGCCCCGGCGGCGAGGGCGGGTACCGGGCCGGACGTCGGCAGCGTCCACCGCATCTTCCCGCTTGATGAAGGGCCCTCGCCCTACGACCACGCGTTCCCCACACGGCAACCGGCCTGATACGCGGTTCGGAAGGTACCTCCGGCATGACGCCATACCTGACACCGCCGATGGGCGAGCCATCGCCGACGGCACTGGACCTCTTCTGCCTGCCCTGCGCCGGAGGCGGCGCTTCCGCTTACGACCGCTGGCAGGAGCACCTGGACGCCCAGGGCGTCGGGGTACGCGTCCTGCCCGTCCACCTGCCCGGCCGGGAGGGCCGGGCACACGAACCGCGGTTCACCCGGCTCGACGACCTCGTAGCCGAGCTGGACGAGCAACTCGACGAGGCACTGTCCCGACCGCACGTGCTGTACGGGCACAGCATGGGCGCGCTGGTCGCTCACGCGTTGACGCTGGCCCGGCAGCGGCGGGGCGCCGCGCTGCCGCGCGCCTTGGTGCTCAGTTCGCACCGGGCCCCGCACGTGCGGCCGAACCGGATCCTGGACCCGGGCGCCGACGACGAGACGCTCGCCCGAGCCCTGGCCGAACTCGGAGGCATCCCGTGGGAACTGGCGCGGCGGCCGCGGTTCCGCGCCGCCTACATGCCGCTCGTCCACGACGACCTGTGGCTCTGCTCAGGCTGGACGGAACCGGAGGACGTCGAACCGCTGTCCGTCCCGCTGCATCTGTTCGCCGGGGCGGACGACCGCCTGGTGCCCGTTTCCGCGGTGGCCGCGTGGCGCGATCACGCCGGCCGGGGCAGCGAACTGCGGACGCTGCCGGGCGGGCACTTCTTCGTCCGTACCCACGCGGAGCTGCTGCTGCCCGAGCTGGCTTCCGTCATCTCGCGGTACGTCCCGGCGGTGACGGCGAAGGACGGTCACCGCCCTACTGCCGCTTCCGGGGGGACGTGGTGAGCCGAGGGACATGGCGAGCCAGAGGAGACGTGACGAGCCGAGGACACGCGATGAGACGCGCCGACCCCTGCCGACACCCGAAGGAGCACTGACGCCCCAGGCGACGCCCGCACCCGAGCCCTCCATCCCCATCCCCCGCCCCTCCAT
>NZ_JBPQTX010000498.1:0-3309 GCF_051386555.1 Streptomyces sp. URMC 126 | reverse complement strand
CCGGGCGCTGGCCGCCTTCGACTCCCCCTACGACACCGACCGGGCCGGCGGGTCGGTGAAGACGCGGACGCCGTACCAGGCGCGCAGCGGGGCGCCGATGCCGGCCAGCGTGGCGGCCAGGGCCTCGCGCCGGTCGGCGCGGACGGGGACGCCGGCCCGGTCGGTGTCGTAGGGGGAGTCGAAGGCGGCCAGCGCCCGGTCCCAGTCGCCGGCCAGTCCGGGCCGCAGCGCCAGCGCGTCCGCGTTGCGGACCAGCAGCGAGAGCAGGCCGCCGGGTGCGAGCACCCGGGCGAGCCCGGCCAGCAGGGGGTCGGGCTCCGGCACGTACATCAGCACGCCGTGGCAGAGGACGAGGTCGAAGGCGCCGGGCGTGAAGTGCGCCCCGGTGTCCCGGCCGTCGCCCTCGATGAGCCGGACCCGGTCCCGGACGTCCGCCGGCTCGGCGGCGAGTACCTTGCGGACGGCGGCCACCGTCGCCGGGTCCGACTCCAGCGCCGTCACCTCGTGCCCCGCGCGCGCCAGGCGCAGCGACTGGGTGCCGTGGGCGAGGCCGACGTCCAGGACGCGCAGGCGCTGTCCGGCCGGGAAGCGCGCAGCCGTCTGCTCGTCTATCTGCCGGGCGACCAGCTCGTGCCGGACGGTGTTCCGCAGGCCTTCGCACAGGCCCTCGTCGGCGACTTCCGCGGCTTCCAGGGCGGGCATGGCGGGTACGGCGTGCACGGTTTCCACCGCGTGCGCGGTTTCCATGACGCCTCCGGCGCCCCCGTACCCGGCGGCCCCCGCGTATGCCGCATATCCAGGGCGCGCCGGATCGGCGAAGCCCACGGCCGGAGCGGGCGCCGGCGGGAAGCCGGCCGGGCTCACGCTCCCCGGCCCCCCGGCCCCGCCGGAGAAGCTTCCGGGGCCCGCGAAACCGCCCGGGTGGGGCTCCGGGGCATGCCCCGGGGACGGCACGGGAGCGGCCGTCACGGAGGCCGTCACGGGAGCCGCCCCGAAGGCGCCTTCAGGAGCCGTGACCGAACCGGCGTACGCCGCCGGGCCCGCGTCGGAGAACGACCCGCCCGTCACCCGGAACACCGCCCCGGGGCCGGGCACGGCGGTCACGGCCGCCCCGGGGCCGGACGCCGGCCCCGATACCGCTCCGGGCCCGTCCGACAGCGTGCCGGCCGGGCCCCACGGGGAGCCGCTCAGGGCTTCTCCCCACGCGCGACCTTCGGCTTGGGCAGCCGCAGCCGCCGCATCTGCAGGGAGCGCATCAGCGCGTACGGGACGGCGCCCCGGGTGGGCTCGCCGGCGAAGCGCTTCTTCAGCTCCTTGCGCAGGCCGAACGCGAGGACCGCCGAGTTCACGACGATCACGAGGATGACGACCATCCACGCCAGCAGCACGTACTGCTGGAACGACCCGCGGTTGAACATGCTGAGGACGAGGATGGCCACCGCCAGCGGCAGGAAGAACTCCATGACGGTGAACCGGGAGTCCACGAAGTCCCGGGCGAAGCGCCGGACGGGCCCCTTGTCGCGGACCGGCAGGAACCGCTCGTCGCCGTTGGCCAGCGCCTCGCGCTGTTTGGCCATGTCGGCCCGGCGGGCCTCGCGCTGCCGCTTGGCGGCCTCCTTGCGGTTGGCCGGCGTGCCGGCGAGGGTACGGCGCTGGGCCGTCGCCTCGCTGCGCTTGGGCGTCGGGCGGCCCTTGGGGGCCTCGGGATGACGGGGCTGCTGGGGCTGGTCCGCGGTCACCTTGGCGTCGGCGGCCTGGGCGGACTGCTCTTCCTTCGAACGGCTTCGGAACACGGAACCCAAGGGTACGGGGTCCCGGGGGTGGACCCCAGCGTTCTGGGGAATGATCCCGGGATGGCCTCCGCGGGACGCCCCGCCCCGCGGGCCGCGCGAACCGAGCTTCCCGGCCCCCACGGGCCGCTCGGGGTTCCCCCGAGGCTCACCCGGTGGGCGGCCTCCTCCTCCCGCCGGAGGAACGCGCCCCCCTGATCGTCCTGCAGGAGGAGCGCATCCGGGTCCGGACAGTGCGGTAATGGGGACAGGCCCCGTACTGTGGGTTCTGTTAGGTGTGATGGAGCCGAAGCCCGAGCTAGTCGGTCAGAAGGGGGCGCGCGAGGCCCATGAGCGGTGTCATGAAGCGTATGGGGATGATTTTCCGCGCGAAGGCCAACAAGGCCCTGGACCGGGCCGAGGATCCGCGCGAGACCCTCGACTACTCGTACCAGAAGCAGGTCGAGCTGCTGCAGAAGGTGCGCCGGGGCGTGGCCGACGTGGCCACCTCCCGCAAGCGCCTGGAGCTCCAGCTCACCCAGCTCCAGGGACAGTCCGCGAAGCTGGAGGAGCAGGGCCGCAAGGCGCTGGCCCTCGGCCGCGAGGACCTGGCGCGCGAGGCGCTCACCCGCCGCGCCGCCCTCCAGCAGCAGGTCAGCGACCTGGAGACACAGCACCAGACCCTCCAGGGCGAGGAGGAGAAGCTCACCCTCGCCTCCCAGCGGCTCCAGGCCAAGGTCGACGCCTTCCGCACCAAGAAGGAGACCATCAAGGCCACCTACACCGCCGCCCAGGCCCAGACCCGCATCGGCGAGGCCTTCTCCGGTATCTCGGAGGAGATGGGCGACGTCGGCATGGCCATCCAGCGCGCCGAGGACAAGACCGCGCAGCTCCAGGCCCGGGCCGGCGCCATCGACGAGCTCCTCGCCTCCGGCGCCCTCGACGACCCCACGGGCATGGCGAAGGACGACATCACGGCCGAGCTGGACCGCCTGTCGAGCGGCTCGGACGTGGAGCTGGAGCTCCAGCGGATGAAGGCCGAGCTCTCCGGCGGCAGCACCGCCAAGCCGGCCATCGAGGGCGGCGCCGCGTCGCAGTCCGCCCAGCCGCAGGACCGGCCCGACTTCCACAAGCGCTGACGCGGGCCGCGGAACGAGAGGAGGCGCCGTGATCGTTCGCATCATGGGGGAGGGCCAGTGGAAGCTGGCCGACAGCCACTTCGCCGAGCTCAACGCGCTGGACGACGAGCTCCTCGACGAGATGGAGAGCGGGGACGAGGACGGGTTCCGCCGGACGCTCGGTGCTCTGCTCGAGGCTGTGCGGCGGATGGGCAGTCCGTTGCCCGACGATGCTCTGGAGCCTTCCGAGTTGATCCTGCCCGCGCCTGATGCGTCGCTCGCGGAAGTCCGCGCGATGCTGAGCGACGACGGTCTCATCCCGGGGTGACCCCTGCGGGGGGGCTGTGCCCCGGTCCCGCCCTTTCACCGTTTCTTGGGGGGCAAGCCCCCCGGATCCCCTGATCGCGGCTTCGCCGCTCGTC
>NZ_JBPQTX010000497.1:0-3330 GCF_051386555.1 Streptomyces sp. URMC 126 | reverse complement strand
GTGTCCTAGGGGTGGGGTTCTCCCTACCCCTAGGGGCAGGGAAGGGCAGGGCAGGGCAGGGAAGGGCGCGGCGAAGGGGGAACGGAAGTCGGAAGCGGGAACGGCAGCGGCAGCGGCAGCGGCAGCGGAATCGGCAACGGTCGGCAACGGAATCGGCAACCGAAGCCGAACGTTCCGGCGCCGTCAGTTCCGGGACCGCCACGGCAGTTCCGCAGTGATCACCGTAGGCCCGCCGACGGGCGACTCGACCTCGAACAGCCCGTCCACCGAGCCCAGCCGTTCCGCGAGTCCGGCGAGCCCGCTGCCGGCCGCGGTGGACGCGCCACCCTGCCCGTCGTCCCGTACCTGGAGCAGCAACCGGTCGCCAGCCCGCCACACCTCGACCTCGGCGGTCCGGGCCCGGCTGTGCTTGCTGACGTTCTGGAGGAGCTCGGAGACGGTGAAGTAGGCGATGCCCTCGATCGCGGGCGCCGGGCGGCTGTCGAGCTCCACGTGTACGGCGACGGGAACCGTGCAGCGCCCGGCCACCGACGACAGGGCGGCGTCCAGGCCGCGGTCGGTCAGTACCGCCGGGTGGATGCCGCGGGCGAGGTCGCGCAGTTCCTGGAGGGCGAGTTTCACCTCGCCGTGCGCCTCGTCGACCATCTTCGCCGCGGCCTCCGGGTCCTCCAGCACCTTCTCCTTCGCCAGCCCCAGCCCCATGGCCAGGGCGACGAGCCGGGCCTGGGCGCCGTCGTGCAGGTCCCGTTCGATGCGCCGCAGGTCGGCGGCGGCCGTGTCCACCACGATCCCCCGGTCCTGCTCCAGCTCCGCCACGCGCCGCTCCAGCTCGTCGGAGGGACACAGCAGTCCGCGCGCCATCGCCCGGTCGACCGTGGTCATGGCCCGCGCCAGGTGCCCGAGGACCGGCCAGGCGACGAAGAGGGCGCACAGGATCACGCCGAAGGTGAGCACCCCCCACGGCAGCCGGATCAGCGCGTAGAGCGTGGTGCGCCAGGCCACCGTGTCCTTCAGCGTCGACCAGACCCAGCCGACGGCTCTCCGGCGGGACCCGCCGCGCGGCATCAGGCTCGGTTCGTCGATCCGGACGCCGAGCAGCGCCCGCGCCCGGCTCCGCTCCAGCCGTCCCACGTACCGCACCCCGACCAGACCCACCGCCAGCAGCGGCAGACCCACCACGGTGAACGAGAGCACCACGCCCGCGAACAGCCACAGCGCGACGTACGTGAACCCCAGGAGCCCCGTCAGCAGGTTGCACAGCAGGTACAGGACCTCTTTCCAGGTCCACGCGTCGAAGGCGAGCCGGGCGGGCGGCAGCCGCTCGTCCCCGGCCTCGTCCCCGTGAGGGTCGGCGGTCCGGGGCCGGGCGGGCGTCGGGGTGGCGGTACGGGCGGTCACGGTCCAAGCCTGCCCGGCGCCCGGGGCTGCGCGCCATGGGGGCCCCGGGAGCCGTCCCGGTGGGGAGAACCCCACCCCCGCCGGGCAGCGCTGCCCGCTCCCGGCCCCGCAACACCTAGACTCCTGTGCGTACAGATCGTCGAATGCGGACGAACAGCCGCGCACAGGGAGTGAGGGACCGGACGTGCCGGAGGCAACCGCGCGCATCGCGACGGCCGACGCCCGGCTCGCGGCGGAATCCGCCGCCTACTTCGACGGCTACGGCCTGGTCGCTCTTCTCGCTGTCCTCGGCGTGCTCTTCGTCGCCGTCGCGTTCGGCGCCGGACGGCTGCTGCGGCCCGTCGTGCCGACGCCGGAGAAGCTGCTGACGTACGAGTGCGGCGTCGACCCCGTCGGCGAGGGCTGGGCCCACACCCAGGTGCGCTACTACGTCTACGCCTTCCTGTACGTGATCTTCGCGGTGGACTCGGTCTTCCTGTTCCCCTGGGCGACGGTCTTCGCCGCGCCCGGTTACGGTGCCGCCACCCTGGTCGAGATGTTCGTCTTCCTCGGCTTCCTCGCCGTTGGCCTGTTGTACGCATGGAAGAAGGGCGTCCTGGAGTGGACGTGACACGCGCCGAGCCGGTCGGCCTGCCCGAGCCCCGCCGCCTGGGCGCGCTGGCCCGGCTGGCCCCCGAGCCCATGAAGGTGATCCTCAACTGGGGGCGCCGCTACAGCCTCTGGGTGTTCAACTTCGGTCTCGCCTGCTGCGCGATCGAGTTCATCGCCGCGTCCATGGCCCGGCACGACTTCATCCGCCTCGGCGTCATCCCGTTCGCGCCGGGCCCCCGCCAGGCCGACCTCATGATCGTCTCCGGCACGGTGACGGACAAGATGGCGCCCGCGGTCAAGCGGCTGTACGAGCAGATGCCCGAGCCGAAGTACGTCATCTCGTTCGGCGCCTGCTCCAACTGCGGCGGCCCCTACTGGGACTCCTACTCCGTCACCAAGGGCGTCGACCAGATCATTCCGGTGGACGTCTACGTCCCCGGCTGCCCGCCCCGGCCCGAGGCGCTCCTCCAGGGCATCCTCAAGCTCCAGGAGAAGATCGCGGCCGAGTCGACGGCGGAGCGGTACGGCGCACCGGCGCCGGCCGCCGCCGTGCCGGCCGCGTCCGTCGCGGAACTGCGCAGCGCGCCGGTGGCGCCGCCGGCGGGGGCGGACCCTGAGAAGGGCTCTGGGGGCACCCCCGGGGACGACCCTGATAAGGGTTCCGGGACGACCGGTCCGGCGGACGGCGGCGGAAACGCCTCACTGAAGGACTCGCGGAACGGCCAGGAGAACGGCTCCGGGGAGGACGGCCGATGACCGGCTGGCTGCCCGCACCCGTCACCGAGGTCTTCGGCGCGGACGCCACGGCCGAGGAGGCGTACGGCCTGCTCACCGCCGACGTCCCCGCCGCGTCCTGGCTCACCGCCCTCACCGCCGCCCGCGACGTGCTCGGCTGCACCTTCTTCGACTGGCTGAGCGCCGTCGACGAACCCGGTACCGGCTTCCTCGTCTGCGCCCACGTCGTCGCCCTGCCGACCCCCGCCGACGCGTCCGTCCGCCGTCTCGTCGTCCGTACCACCGTGCCGCACGACGCGCCCGCGCTGCCCACCGCCGTGGGCGTGTACGCCGGTGCGGGCTGGCACGAGCGCGAGACGCACGAGATGTTCGGCGTCGACTTCACCGGCCACCCCAACCTGGTTCCGCTGCTGCTTCCCGAAGGCTTCGAGGGCCACCCGCTGCGCAAGGACTTCGTCCTGGCGGCGCGCGTCGTCAAGGCGTGGCCGGGTGCGAAGGAGCCGGGGGAATCCGACCACGGTGGGCCCAAGCGGCGGCAGATGCTCCCGCCCGGCGTCCCCGACCCCAACGAGTGGGGCCCCCTCAAGGGCCTGTCTCTTATACACA
>NZ_JBPQTX010000496.1:0-3356 GCF_051386555.1 Streptomyces sp. URMC 126 | reverse complement strand
CGGCAAGGCATGAGGCGCGGGGGGCGGAGGCGGGAGAAGCGTGCGGCCGAGGTCACCCGGCCCGCTGCCCAGCGCGGTCCTCCGCCGCCTACGCCGGCGTCCGTCCGCCGGCGCCCATCCGGCAGCACCCGCCCGTCGGCGCCCGGCCGTCGGAGTCCGCCCGTCGGCGCCCATCCAACAGCGTCCGCCCGGCAGCGCCGGACCGGCGGTGGCCGTCAGTGGTGAGCGCTAGTGGTGACCGCTAGTGGTGACCGCTAGTGGTGACCGCCCCCGCCGCTGCCGAAGGCCCCGCTGCTGCCGGGGTTCCACTTCCGCTGCTCCTCGGTGAGCTCCTCCTCGTGGCTCCCCGGATTCCTGAGCTCGTGGGGCAGCAGCCGCTCGCCCGGCCCCTCCGCTCGCAGCGGGTCCGCCTCCCGGTGCTCGGTCACGTAGCCGACGGCGTCGCCGTTGTCATCGTGTCCGGGCCCGTGGTCCGGCGACGACGGGCCCCTGTCGTGCTCCTCACGCGTCTGCCACGCGCCCTGTCGCCGCTGCGGCTGGCTCGGGGGCGGCGGTTCCTTCTCGCGCCACCGCTTTCCGTACACGAAGGCGAGGAGCAGCAGGGCGCCGACGCAGAGCCCGACGGCGAAGGGGGCGGCGCCGCCGACCCAGGCGGGCAGGGCGAGAACCATCTCATCGGTACGCATGCAGTCCGGTTACCCGGAGGGCGCCCGGTCAAGACCGCCACTGAGCCGAACGGGCGTGCACCCGCCGCCCGCACGCGGGGGACTACGCGTCCCCCTCCCCCGTACCGGCCTCTTCCGTCTCCCCCGCAGCCTTCCCCGCCGCCTCGGCCTGCCGGATCGCGTCACGGTAGGCGCGGGCGGCGGCGCGGAGCGCGGTCTCCGGTTCGACGCCCTCCGCCTCGGCCCGTACCGCCATGGCCAGCAGCGCGTACCCGACGCCCTCGCCGGCCGGAAGGGGCACCTCCAGGCCCTTGGCCCGGACGCGGGAGGCGAGCTTGGCGGACAGCGCGAGGGCCGGCTGCCCCAGCGGCACCCCCTCGGTCACCGACACGCGGCGCTTCTCGGCCGCCTTGGTCCGCGTCCAGTGGGCCCTGACGTCGTCCGGCGTCTCCGCCGCCGCGTCCCCGAAGACGTGGGGGTGCCGGTGGACGAGCTTGTCGACGATGGTTCCGGCCACGTCGTCGATCGCGAACGGCTCGTCGGGGTCGTCCTGGGCGATGCGCGCGTGGAAGACCACCTGGAGCAGCACGTCGCCGAGTTCCTCGCGGAGCGCTTCGCGGTCGCCCGTCTCGATGGCCTCGACGAGTTCGTACATCTCCTCCAGGCCGTACTTACCCAGATCCTCGTGGGTGCGGATGCCGGTCCACGGGCAGGCGGCCCGGATCCGGTCCATCACCTGCACCAGGTCGAGGAGGCGGGCACCGGGCAGGTCGTACGAGGCGGGCAGCAGCTCCAGCGCCGGCATCCGCTGCCGGCCGGAGCCCGCCAGCCGGGCGAGGCCGTCGGTCAGGGCCGACTCCCCCGCCGCCGAGGTGATCACGACGACGGTACGGCCGCCGGCCAGGCAGTCGTCGACCAGCGCCCGGGCGTCGAAGGACTCCGCCGGGGTCTCGGCGGTGATCCCCGCCTCACCGAGGTAGGGCAGCAGCGGGTGGGCCGGGTCGGCGCACAACACCCGGTCGGCGGCGTGCAGCGTCTGCCACGCCGGCCAGGACAGGAGCCCGGGCGCGACGCGGTGGCTGGTGGTGAGCAGGACGATCCGGCCGACCGCCGGGGACGCAGAGTCGTTCACCCTGTCGAGCGTAGGCGACGGCGGCCGGGAGAGGGCCCGGAGGGGCCGCGGGGGACGATCACACCGGGCACCCGGCCCCCGTCAGCCCCGGCTACACCGGGCTCTCGGCACCGGGCGGGGCGACGGGCCGCAGCCAGGGCTCCTGCAGCGGCCGCGCGGTGCCGCGCTTGGCGTCCCAGGCTCCGTAGCGCGGGTTGATGTCCACGCGCAGCGCCTGGGAGGTCTTCATCAGCACCTCGTTGGTACGCGCGGCACCGAGCTTGCCGTCGAGCTTGGTGCGGACGAGGTCCATGGCGAGCGCCTGGTCGATCTGCTCGGGGGCGATGCCCAGGGCCAGGAAGCGGCCGCGCACCGCATCGGCGCCGCCGTTGGCGCGTTCGATCTGGGACCGCTCCTCCTGGAGCTCTCGGCGGGTGACGTCCACCCCGTTGTCGTGCCCGGCCTTCTCGATGATCCGGTACTGGACGAGCCGGATGAGTGTGTCCTGGCTGAGCCGCGCGCTGTTGGCCGTCAGCTGCTCCCCCTGCGGGGACGATTCCTGCGCGTCGCGCACGTCCTTCACCTGACGCTGCAACTGCGCCACGGTGATCCGGTCGTCGCCGACGACGGCCGCGGCGCCGGGGTGCGGGGTGGACCCGCACGCGGTGAGCAGGGGTGTCGCGGCCAACAACCCGGCGGCGGCGGAGAGCGCGGTCCTTCGGCGGATCATGGAGCCTCCCGGCAGTGCTCGTGCGGCGGTACGGCGATCGACCTGGCGTTGATCGATGGTAGGGAGTCCGTGTGGCGGAGGCCACTGATTCGACCGACGATTCGCCGATATCCGGGATGCGCGAGGCTCATGGGGCGGGTGCGGTTGACGGGACCTCAGCGGCTCCTGCTGCTCAGGTACCGGCCCCTATGCCGTCCCGGCCGACGCGACCGCCCGCTCCCGCTCCGGCCGCTCCGCTGCCGGCCCAGCGGCTCACGCCCTGACCTCGCCCAGCCAACGGAGGGTGTGGCGGATCTCCGCCGGGAACGGATGGTGCGGCCCGTGGACCCGCTCGGCGTCGAAGAGCAGCGCCATCAACGTCTCGTGCGCTGCGTGCCGGTCGCCGAGCGACAGCAGGAGGTGGCCGGTGCGCCGGCGTATGTCGAACGCGGTGGCCACGTCGCCCGGACCGCGCTGGAAGTGCGGCAGCAACGCGCGGTACTCGTCCAGCGCGGCTGCCGCCTCGCCCAGTTGCTCCAGGCACTGGGCGGCGTCGTACCGGAAGCGCAGCACCTGGCGGGCCGCCCGGGCGCCCGTCTCCGCGGCGTAGTCGTCCATCAGCCGGCGCAGTTCGGGGAGGGCGCGGCGGTACTGGCCGTCGTCCATGAGCGTCGCGGCGTACTGCTTGCGCAGGCTGCGGACGACGCTCGAGTGCTCGCCGTGCTCGGCGGCGGCGGCCGGGAGGATCGCGCCGAGGATGTCGACGGCCTGGGTGATGCCGCCCTGGTCCAGCAGGCGCTTGACCTCCTCGACGGCCCCGGCGACATCGGCGGTGCCGGGGGCCGCCGGGACGCCGGTGTGGGTGGGGGCG
>NZ_JBPQTX010000495.1:0-3357 GCF_051386555.1 Streptomyces sp. URMC 126 | reverse complement strand
CCTCCCGCCGCTCCCCCGCCCACGACGTCCTCGCCTCGCTCGGCAGGACCGACCCCCGCATGGGCCTCTCGGCACGCGAGTGCGTGGAGCTCGAACCGCTGGCGGCGGAGTGGCTGGCGCGCGGGACGAGCCCGGCGGCGCTGCGGCACGCGCTGGTCAACGGGCTGCCGGAGGTCGTCGTCGCACCGGGTGCGCTGGCCCGCAGACGGTTGACGGACCGGATGCCGCCCGAGCCGCCCGCGCCGTTCGCCGGGCCCGAGGAGCGGCCCGGGCCCGCCCGGATCATGGAGTGCGCGGGCTGTCACGTCCCCGGCCCGCCGGAGGCCCTGCCGGGCGGCCTGTGCCGCGCCTGCCATGGCGACACCCCGGCCACCGGCCCGTCCGCCGAGTACCGGGACGACGTCCGCCGCCGCGTGGCCGACCTCCGAACGGTCGTCCGCAACCGTCCCCGGCCACCGGTCCGTCCGCCTAAGCCTGGCAAGGGCCGCCGGTGACGCTCGACCGACCGCAGCGGAACCGTCAGACTTGTCCGAAGCGAAGGGAAAGGAAACCACCCCTCATGAGCGCACAACCGGTCCACTACGGAGCGTCTCGTCCGCAGGTGCCACGCACCATCCAAGGTATTGCCGAAGCGCTGGGTGCGGAGAAGCGCATGGAGTTCTACCGCTTGGTACTCGCCGCTGAGGCGGGTCCGGATCTCGATCACGTGATGGCCACGTACTGGGGCCACGCCATGCTGGACACCGACCCCGAGCGGGAGCGTGTCATCGCGGCCACCGAGGCCGGCACCCTGCCGGTCGTCAGCATGGACGAGATCATTCGTCGTCGCAGGGCGGCGGGCGGAGAGATGCCTGGTGAGTGATCGCGAAGAACCGGAGATTTGGCCGGTCGAACCATCTGCCGTGGCAGGTGAGGTGCTCGCCGATCCCCGCCTGCCGGCGGATCTCTTCGGAAAGATCGTTGCTCTGACCGTGGCCATCGCGGAAGACCCATGGCTTCACGGCAACTCCCCGGCGCCCCAGGGAAAACACTGGCGGACCGTCCCCATCCCGGACGGCGGGGGCATCGTCGAGTATTGGATCAATGAAGAGGCTCACACCGTCGTGCTCACCCGGGTCTTTCCATTCTGACCGGCCTGGGTCGCGGCTCATGATGCCGGGCACGCGGTGCCACCACGCGCCCCGGCCGCCGCGCGGCGGAAGCGAGCGTTCGCCCAGGCACCCCCGGCCCCGCCCCGGTCCCGATCCGCGCCGGGCGGCCGGGCCGGAGGCGGGGTGCGGATACGGGAACGGGGCCGGGCCCCGGAATGACGAAGGCCCGTCTCAGGCGGAAATGCCGTCGATCCGGGCCATCGCGTCTTCCGCGCCGTATGCCTCCAGGTAAGGCAGCCAGCGCGGGTCCCTATGCCCCGTGCCGATGATGCGCCAGGCGAGGCCGGACGGCGGGGCCGGTTGGTGCCGCAGCCGCCAGCCCAGCTCGGAGACGTGCCGGTCGGCCTTGACGTGGTTGCAGCGGCGGCACGCGGCCACCACGTTCTCCCAGGCGTGCTGCCCGCCCCGGCTGCGCGGGACGACGTGGTCGACGCTGGTTGCGACGCCACCGCAGTAGGCGCAACGCCCGCCGTCGCGGGCGAAGAGGGCCCGGCGGGTGAGGGGGACGGGGCCCCGAAAGGGGACCCGCACGAAGCGCTTGAGCCTCACGACGCTGGGGGCGGGGATGGTGCAGCTGGCGCTGTGCAGGTAGGCGCCCGTGTCCTCCAGGCTGATCGCCTTTTCGTTGAGGACGAGTATGAGCGCGCGGCGGAGCGGTACGACGCCGAGCGGCTCGTACGACGCATTGAGGACCAGGACATGCGGCACGGGTGCCTCCTTGTACGCCGGCGGCGCGTGGCTCGCGCCGGGACGATCTCCTGCAAGTGTCCCCTGGCCCCTGGCCGGTGCGCCACCATCGGCGGGTAACGGGTCTCAGGTGTTTTGGAACACACCTCGGTCAACTGCGCGCAGGACCCGTCCCTTCTCGAACACAACAACGGGTGACCCGCTCTGCCCCGTTAGTGTGGTGATTCTGCCCCTGCCGATGCTCGGCGCCGGGCATGTCCATTACGAAGGGTTCCCGCTGTGTCCTGGTCCGCTGCCCTCGTCGCCGCTGACTCGACGCCTCGTCCCTCGTCCCTCGACGAGGCACAGAAGACCGCCAACGACGCCGCCGGCTGGCTGGAGGCGAACTGGTCCGTCTGGATCAGCAACGGTCTGCGCATCGTCCTGATCCTCACGATCGCGATCGTGCTGCGCTCGCTCGTCCGCCGGGGGATCACCAAGCTCATAGCCCGGATGAACCGCACGGCCCAGGCCGTGGACAACGCCCTGGGCGGCATCCTCGTCAACGCGGAACGCCGCCGCCAGCGCTCCGAGGCCATCGGCTCGGTGCTGCGCAGTGTCGCCTCGTTCCTGATCATGGGGACGGCGGCGCTGACGGTGCTGTCGGTACTGAAGATCAACCTGGCGCCGTTGCTGGCGAGCGCCGGTGTGGCCGGTGTGGCCATCGGTTTCGGTGCCCGGAATCTGGTCACGGACTTCCTGTCCGGCGTCTTCATGATCCTTGAGGACCAGTACGGCGTGGGCGACGAGATCGACGCGGGGGTCGCGACGGGCACGGTCGTCGAGGTCGGCCTCCGCGTGACCAAGCTCCGGGGCGCGAACGGCGCCATCTGGTACGTCCGCAACGGCGAGGTCAAGCGCATCGGCAACCTGAGCCAGGGCTGGGCCATGGCCGAGGTGGACGTCACCCTGCGGTACGACGAGGACCTGGAGCGCGCCCGCCAGGTGATAAGCGAGGTGGGCGAGGAGATGTCCAAGACCGCCCCCTGGGACGAGAAGCTCTGGGAGCCGGTCGAGGTCATGGGGCTGGACTCGGTCTCCCTCGACTCCGTCGTGGTCCGGGTCCAGGCGAAGGCCGCGCCGGGCGAGGCGGCGGCCGTCGCCCGCGAGCTCCGCTGGCGGATCAAGCGGGCGCTGGACGCGGCGGGCATCCGAATGGGGCCGCCGCCGGCCGCGGCGCCGGAGGACGCGGCGGAGGCCGCCGACCCGACCGCCGTCGTGGCACCGCCGTCCGCGCTCGCGAACCCGACGTCACCGCAGGCCCTGGCAACGGCGCCGATACCGCCGGTGACGGCGGTGCCGCCGGGGGCGACGCTGGGGAAGTGAGGCGGGGGTGCGCCTGCGGCGGGCTGGCGTCCCGGTCCCGCCCCTTCACCGTTTCTCGCGGGGGCGGGCCCCCGCACCCCCGAAGCGCCCTGTGCGCTCCCCCCAGAGGGGGTGCCCCTCTGGGGGGAGTTCAAGGACAAGCGCACCCCTCAGT
>NZ_JBPQTX010000494.1:0-3361 GCF_051386555.1 Streptomyces sp. URMC 126 | reverse complement strand
CCCGACCACCCCGCCGCTCGCCGCCCGCATCCCTGAGGCAGGCGGTGCGCCGGCCGCCCGGCCCGGCCCGGCTTCGTCCGGTTCTGGTCTTGGTTCCGGTTACGCCATGATCCGGTCTCGGCCCCGGTTACGGCCTTGGTCCGTTCCCGTTCCCGGTCCCGCTACCGCTCCCGCCCCCGGCCCCGGTCCTGACCCCGGTTTCAAGAGCTGACGCCACCAGCCACCCCACCCCCCCTCACGCCGTCGTAGCCACCAATAACGGCCGCGCCCGCTCCCGCAGCTCCACCACCCGCGGCTCGTTCCCGTACGGCTCCAAGCGGTGCAGCAGGTCCCGGACGTACTCCGTCGTCCGCGCCGACGAGATCCGTCCGGCGACCTCCACCGCCCGCACCCCGGCCGCGCACGCCGCGTCGAGGTTGCCGGACTCCAGCTCCGCGACGGCCGACACCACCAGCCGCAGCCCGTGCGAGCGCACGAACTCCTCCGTCGGCCGGGACAGCGCCTGCTCGGTGAAGCGCTGGACCTGCCGCGGCATGCCCAGATCGCGGTAGCACTCGGCGGCGTCGGCGGCGAACCGCTCCTGGGTGTAGAAGTCCAGCCAGGACGGGTCCGGGTCGCCCGGTCGCGCCCGCTCCAGCCAGCCCTCGGCGGCCTTGAGCGCCGCCCCGCAGGCCGGCTGGTCGCCGGCCTTGGCCTGCGCCCGGGCCTCGACGAGCCGGAAAAAGCTCATCGTCCGCGCGGTGGCCAGCCCCCGGTTGCGCTCCAGCGCCGCCTGGGCGAGGTCAACCCCCTCGTCCGCGTAGCCCCGGTAGGTGGCCTGGAGGCTCATCGAGGCCAGGACGTAGCCGCCCAGCGGCACGTCGGCCGCCGCGCGGGCCAGCCGCAGTGCCTGGATGTAATAGCGCTGCGCCGCCTCCTGTTGACCGGTGTCGAACGCCATCCACCCGGCCAGCCGCGTGAGTTCGGCGGTCGCGCCGAACAGCGCGCGCCCCACGTCGTCGCTGTACGCCCCCAGCAGCAGAGGCGCCGCGTCGACGCGCAGGCACTCGGGCACCATGGACGAACGCCAGTCCCCGCCACCGTACTTGGAGTCCCAGCGGCGCGCGTCCTCCGCCGCCTCCCGCAGTTTGGCGACGTCGCTGTGGCCGACGCGTTGCGGCAGGCCGCAGTCGGGGATCGCGCCGGCCTCGCGCTCCCGGGCCGCCTGCTGCGGCTCGCGCGCCACCGAGCTGTCGGCGGGCGTGATCAGCCAGCGCGAGGCGGGCGTTGAGTACGCGCTGACGGAAAACGAACCCGCGAGACTCTGCCAAATGCCTCCGCCGCCACGGCGACCGGCGGCATCCAGCCGGTACAACTCCGTCGCCGACCGCACCGCTTGGCCGACATCACGCGGGAACGCGAGGCCCACCTCCGGCGCCGGATCCGACTCGGCGAGGCCGATCTCGTGCAGCGGCACCGGCCGGCCCAGCTTGCCCGCTATCGCGGCGGCGATCAGATGCGGCGCGGCACCCTGCGGCACCATGCCCTTGCTGACCCACCGGGCGACCGACGTCTTGTCGTACCGAAGCGTCAATCCCCGCTGCGCACCGAGGTCGTTGACCCTCCGCGCCAGACCGGCGTTGCTGATCCCCGCGAGAGCGAGGACCGTGCCCAGCTTCTCGTTCGGTCCGCGTGGCTCCCTGGACATGCGCACCCCTCGGCAACAACGATGCCCGCCCCGGCATAGGCGCGGGGCATTCGTAAACCCAGCGTAGTTCCCCACATCCCGACCGTTAAGGGGCGTTGTCCCGGATGGCGAGATTCTGGTCCGCATGCGCGTGCACCGAGGGGCACGTGCTCCGGCAGAGTGTGGCCGTGCGCCTGCTGTGCGCCTTGTACACGCCATCGGCGGGGCGGTTCCATGGTTCTGCGTGGGTTGGCCCGCTGTCCTTGGATCCAGTGGGCTGGGGGAAGCCGCCGCCCCATTCCCCGCGGGCGGCGGACCGGCCCGGGGGGTGCGGCTCGTGCCTCCCGGGCTGCGCGAACTCGCGAGTCAGGTGGCCGAGACGAGGCCGGCGGGCGAGCGGCCCCGGCCGAACGGAGACGAACGCCCCTTCCGCCCGGCGGCGTTCACGAGGGGCGCGGCCGCCCGAGGGAGCCGGCTTACGGAGCGTTCGCGAGCGTGAACGCGCTGTCGGGGCGCGTCGTCACCACCGCGCGCGGGGCGCGCGGGAAACGGCCGAAACCCGCCGTACGCCGATGGTGGAACATGGCCGGAGAAGGGCCGGAACGGCCAAGTCCGGTGCGTCCGTGGCAGCATGGGGCGCGCATGCGCCATGGTGTGATGTCGCCGATGCCCGTTCGGCCTCGTTCGCCCGTCGGCCGGCCCGCTCGCCGACGGTGTTCCGCGGTCCGTCCGACGGTCTCGGTCGGCCTGTACGACGGTCCCGGCCGGCCCGTCCAGCGGTCCCGACCGGTCCGCCGACGGACTCGGGCGGCCCGCCGACGGTTTGGAGCGGCCCGCCGACGGTTCCGAGTGGCCCGATCGATGTCGCGCCGCCCGTCCCGCTGTGCATGATGACTGCTACCCGATGGTTGTCCACAGCCTGTGGAGGCGGCGATGCGCTGGTTGGTGGGGTGGAGCCGTGCCGGCTCCCGGCCCGGCGTCCCCGCCGCGCCCGCGGTCCAGCCCGTGGGCGCCCGGCTCCTGTGGGAGGACCCGGACCCCCTGTGGGCGGTCGGCGACTGGCGCCCCGACGAGGTACGGGTCGTCCACGCGGGTCCCCATCCCGACAGCCCCCGCCGGAACGGCTCCCGTGCCGACGGCACCCGGCACACCACCGCGCCGCCCGTCACCCGCCTCGCCGTCCTCGGCCGCTGCGGAGCCGACGACCACCAACTGCGTGCCGGCCTCCTCGCCACCCGCGGCGGCGCCCTGCGCCCGCTCACCGCGTGGCCGGGCAGCTACACCGCCGTCGCTCAGATAGGCCGCCGCATCACCGTCACCGGCGACCTGGCCGGCGCCCGGCCCGTCTTCCACGCCGCGTGGGCCGGCGGCACCGCCTACGCCACCGCCGCCCTGCCCCTCGCCGACCTCATCGAGGCGGAACTCGACATCGGCCACCTCGCGGCCCTCCTCGCCTGCCCCGACTCGCCGGAGGCCCTGGGCGACAGCACCCCCTACACCGGCGTACGGCGCGTCCCGCCCGGGCACGCGCTGGTGGTGCGCGACGGCGCGCGCGACGTGACGAGCTACGAACCGACGGCCTCACTTGTCGTCGCCGCCCCCGAACCCGACCCCGCCCCAGCCGTCGAAGGCGTCCGCGACGCCCTAGTGGAGGCGGTCCGCACCCGCTTCGCCGCCCCCCGCCACGCACCGAAC
>NZ_JBPQTX010000493.1:0-3410 GCF_051386555.1 Streptomyces sp. URMC 126 | reverse complement strand
ATGGACGCCGCCCCTCCCGCCCCCGAGGCTGGGAGGGAGCAGCGGAGGCCGGCCGGGTCGGGCGCCGGCCGGGTCAGGGAGCGCACGGTGGGGAAGCGAGACGGGACGGAGTCCCCGGAGCGCCCGGAGCGCGCGGCCTCGAACGTGCTGTGGCGCGCGGCCTGCTGGCTGCCCGCCCTGCTCCTCATCGCGGGCGAGGTCTTCGCCTTCCTCACCCCTCCCAACTACAACTCCGCCCCCTTCTTCTCCGCCGCCCCGCTCGTCGCCGCCTCCCTGCTCTCCGCCCGGGCCACCGCCGTGACGGCGGTGATCGCCGTGGTGGCGTCCGTGGACATCACCGTCCACCGCGGTTCACCGAGCACCGGCGAGTCGGTCACCGAGAACGTCACCGTGCTGACCGTCTCCCTGCTCGCCCTGGGCATCAACCGCGTGGTGCGGCGCAGCGACAGCCGCCTCCGCTCCGCCCGCGGCATCGCCGAGGCCGCGCAGCGGGCCGTCCTCCCCGCGCCGCCGGCCCGGCTCGACGGCCTGCGCGTCGCGGCCCGGTACGTCGCCGCACAGGCCGACGCCAGGATCGGCGGCGACTTGTACGCGGTCCAGGACACGCCGCACGGCGTCCGGCTGATGGTCGGCGACGTGCGCGGCAAGGGGCTGGGCGCCGTGGAGGCGGTGGCCGTGCTGATCGGGGCGTTCCGCGAGGCGGCGGAGGGGGAGCCGACGCTGGCCGGGGTGGCACGGCGGCTGGAACACGCGTTGCGGCGGGAGGGCGGCCGGAGGGCCGGCATCGACCAGTTCGAGGGCTTCACCACCGCCGTCCTGGCGGAGGTGCCGCACGGCGACGCCCCGGTCGTCCGCCTGGTCAACCGCGGCCACCCGCCCCCGCTGCTGGTGCACCCCGACGGGACGGTGGCCGAGGCCCCGCCGGACGCGCACGCCCTGCCGCTGGGGATGGGGGAGTTGGGCGAGTGGCCGGACCGGGTGGAGGAGCGCCCGTTCCCGCCGGGTGTGACGTTGCTGCTGTTCACCGACGGGGTGACGGAGGCGCGGGACGCCGCCGGTGACTTCTACGACCCCCGGCGGCGGCTGGCCGGGCGGCGGTTCCGGAGCCCGGACGCCCTGCTCGACCACCTGGTGGCGGACGTCGACCGGCACACGGGCGGGCACGGCGACGACGACATGGCCCTGCTGGCCGTTCGGCGTACCGAGCACCACCGGACCGAGCATCACCGTAACGATCACCACCGTAACGAGCAGCAGCGGACCGAGCACCGCCACCCGTCCGTACCGCGCCGCACTGCGGCCACGCTGCATAACGAGTGACACACCATCAGTCGATATCGTCCGCAGATCTTGCCAACCGGCCCGTGGATTCATGCTTTCGGCTTGGAAACAACCAGTGCTGTCTATTAACGTTCGATAACGCAGCGCGTTCCTCATACCGCCGCACAAAGCGGCACCGCGCGCTTTCGCCGAATCCCGTGGGTACGGGCCCGTGGGCACGAGAGGGGACCGGGGAACCACCAGCCCTCGGGATCGCACCGGGCCCTGCCCGGCCCGTAGGGGTCCACCCGCCCTGTCCCTCCCCGTTCCCGAACGACCCGGGAACCCCCACCGCCGATTGCGGCAGGCGAGAGGGAAGGAAAGGAGAGCGCCCCCGTGGCGTCCAACAGGTCCGCAGACGGAGACGGTTCGCACGGCTCCTGGGCGGAGTCCTCCTACGGGGACGAACCCGGCTCCTCCCCCGTCCCGCCCCCTCCCGGCGGTGTCGGCGGTCCGCCCGCCCCTCAGGGCGCGTACGACTTCTTCGACGCTCAGGGCTCGTTCGAGGCTTCCGGCTCCTATGACGCCGCCGGTTCCTACGGCGCTTCCGGTGCGTATGAGGCGTCCGGCGCTTCCGGTGCCTACGACGTCTCCGGTGGCCACGATGTCTCCGGTTCCCACGACGTCTATGGCGCCCACGAGGCATTCGATGCCTCGGACCCTTACGGGTCTTACGGGTACGCCGGGCCGGTGGACGGCCCGGTTCATCCGGAGGCGGAGGCCGGGGCGAGCCCGGAATCCGCGGCTCCGGCCGGGCCGGGCGAGGAGTACGAGCCCCCCGTCCGCGGTCGGCACCGGGTTCCCAAGCAGCGCGGCGGCTCCATGGCCCGCAGCGGCGCGGTCCTCGGCGTCGGCGTGATCGCCGCGGTCGGCGCGGGTGGCATGGCCAGCGCGCAGGAGCGGCCGGCGGCGATATCCGTGCCGGACGTCTCCCATCTGCCGGGCGTCGGTCCGTACCTGATCGACGACGGGGACGACGAGGAAGGCGGCGCTCCGGAAGCCGCCGCCGACCACTCCGTTACGGCCGCCCACTCCGCCGCACCCGGGGCTGGGGCGCCCGCCGAAGTCGCGGGCGCGGTCGCCGCCGCCGAGGCTTCCGACGCCTCCGACGCCGGTGAGGCCCTGCGCGCCCGCATCCTCCAGCAGGCCGACCGTCAGCAGCCTGCCGAGACAGCCCACGCCGAGACGGCCCACGCCGAGGCCGCGCACGAAGCGCACGAAGCGCAGGAGCGGGCCGCCGCGGACGCCCAGCGGATGGCGGCGGCAAGGGCCACCGCCGAGCGGAAGGCCCGGACCGCGGCGCAGGCGGCGCATGCCGCGACCGCCCACTCCACCACCGCGCACCCCACGACGTCGCAGCATGCCGACGGCGCGGCGCACGCCGGTCACCCGCACTCCGCCCCGCGGACCGGCGGGCAGGGAGCGAAGGCCCGGGCCGCGGCCGCCGCCGGTGCCCAGACCTCGGTGACCAAGGCTTCGAGCCGTGCCCAGGCCGAGGCGCGCCGCGCCGCCGAGCGGATCGAGACCGCCCGGGCGAAGCGGACCTACGTCATGCCGGTCTCCTCGTACCGGATCACCGCCCGTTACGGCCAGCACGGCGGCATGTGGTCGCACCGGCACACCGGCACGGACTTCGCCGCCCCCACGGGCAGTCCGGTCAAGGCGGTGCACGGGGGCCGGATCGTCCACGCCGGCTGGGCGGGTTCGTACGGCTACCGCATCGTGCTGCGTCTCGACGACGGGACGGAGGTGTGGTTCTGCCACCTGTCGTCCATGGTCGTGACCAAGGGCAAGGTCGCCGCGGGCCAGGTCATCGGCCGCGTCGGGGCGACGGGCAACGTCACCGGACCGCACCTGCACCTGGAGGTCCGGCCGCACGGCGGTCACCCCGTCGACCCGCTGCACTGGCTGCGGTCGAAGGGGCTGCGCCCGTAGGGGCTCCGGCCGCGCCCGCGGGGGTGCGGCTCCAGGCGTAGGGCTCCGGCCGGGGGAGGGACCGTCCGTTCCTCCCCCGGCCGTTCCCGTTCCTCCAGCCGTCCCTGGCCCCTCACCCGTCCCCACTGCCCTGGCTGTCCTCACCCATCCCACCC
>NZ_JBPQTX010000492.1:0-3416 GCF_051386555.1 Streptomyces sp. URMC 126 | reverse complement strand
GGCGGCCCTCCGGGGCGAGGGGGCGCACCTCGGGCCGGGCGGCCGCCGCGGGGCCCTGCTCGGGGACGATCAGCTGGATGGTCGCGTCGTCCGGCGGCCCGGAGACCGCCGGCTGGGGCGTGAACCCCGCCATCCGCCGCGAACGTCCGGGCAGGACATGCGAGTTGGCCTCGGCGTCCACGCCCGGCAGGTGCACCGGCGGCGCGGTGGAGCCGCCCGGCGCGGGGGGCGCCGTCTGCGGGTCGGCGACGGCCGGCGGTCCGGCGGGCAGCAGCCGGGCGGGCAGCACCACGACGGCCGTGATGCCGCCGGGCCGCTGCTCGCGCAGCTGGACGCGGACGCCGTGCCGGGCCGCGAGCCGGGCGACGACGTAGAGGCCGAGGCCCATCACCGAGTCCTCCGCGTGGGCCGCCGGGCCGGCGCCCGGGGCCACGCCCGGCGGTTCCGGATCGGCCTGCGCCAGCAGGGAGTTGATCTGCTCCAGCCGGTCGGGGGCCATGCCGATGCCCTCGTCCTGGACGGACAGCATCACGTCGCCGTTCTCCAGCAGCCAGCCGGAGACCTGCACGGGCACGTCCGGCGGCGAGAACGCCGTGGCGTTCTCCAGGAGTTCGGCGACCAGGTGGCTGATGTCGTCGGAGGCGAAGCCGGCGAGCCGGGAGCGGGCCGGCAGCGAGTGGATGCGCACCCGCTCGTACCGTTCGATCTCACTGACGGCGGCCCGCAGCACGTCCAGCAGCGGGACCGTCCCCGCGTGCCCGCCGACGTGCTCCGAACCGGCCAGGACCAGCAGGTTCTCGCTGTGCCTGCGCATGCGGGTGGCGAGGTGGTCGAGCTTGAAGAGGACGTCGAGGCGGTCGGGGTCGGCCTCGTGGGCCTCCAGCCCCTCGATCACGGTCAACTGCCGCTCGACGAGTCCGAGGGTGCGCAGCGACAGGCTGGCGCAGGTGGTGTGCGCCCGTCCGGCGAGACCGGCGAGCCGCTCCTCGCGCTCCCGGTCCCGGGCGCGCAGGGCGTCGCGTTCGTCGGCGAGGTCCTGGCGGGCGGCGTCCAGGCGGGCGCGCTCGGCGTCCAGCAGGGCGATGCGCTCCCGCTGCCGGACGACCGTGCCGTGGAGGACGTTGACCGAGCGGGCGATCTCGGCGAACTCGTCGTCGCGCCCCTTGAAGGCGACCGGCTCGGTGGCGCCGGGGTCGGCGCAGACCCGGCGGGCGCCCTGCCGGAGCGCGGCCAGCGGGCGGGTCAGCGAGCGGGTGGCCCGGACGCCGCCGAGCAGGGCGGCCGCGAAGCAGAGCGCGACCAGGCCCGCGCGGACCTGGAAGGCCGTCAGGTCGCGGTCGTGCACCCGGGCGAGATGGGCGGCCTCGGCGGCGGCCAGGTCGGACTCGACGCCGCGCATCCGGTCCAGCCGGGTGGTGAGCAGGGCGCGCACCGGGCCGGGGTCCGCCACCTTCTCGCCGGCGACGAGGGCGGGCAGCCGGGACTCGGCGGCGGAGACGTCCGGGCCGCTCAGCGCCCGGGTGTAGGCGTCGCGGGCCTTGGCCGGGGCGAGCTGGGCGAAGTCGGCGCGGGCGGCGCGCTCGCGGGTGTCGGTCTGCTGGGCGGCGGCGGCCAGTTCCGGCCGTTCGCCGCGGGCCGCGTAGGAGGCGAGGAGCAGCCCGCGCGTGGCGGACGCCTCCTCGACCGCGCGGCCGAGCAGCGCCACGGCCTCGCCGTCGCCCGTCCCGGCCCGTTCGGGCAGCCGGGCGGCGAGGGTGCCGGCGACGCCGTGCAGCGCCTGCACGGTGGAGGTGTAGGTACGGAAGACGGTCAGCGGGTCGGTGGAGCCGGTGAGGGCGGTGCGCCGCTCCCGGGCCAGGCCGTCGAGCCGCGCGCGGACGGCCTCGGGGAGCCCGGCGCGCGTCGTCGCCGAGGTGAGGAAGGCGCCGAGGCGCCGGTCCGTCCTGGCGCGCCGGGCCGCGAGGTCGGCCGGTACGGGGCCGCGGCCGGCCGCCGCGTACTCGGTGACCGCGTCGCGCTCGTCCGCCAGTTCGTGGGCGAGGCGCACGGCGTCGCTCGCGGCCCTGGCCGTGGGGACGAGCCGCGCGGTGTCCGCCGCGTCGCGGTAGGCGTCCGCGACGCCCAGGGCGCCCGCGCCCAGGACCGCCAGGGACGCGGTCGCGACGGAGAGGACGAGCCGGTTGCGGACGCGGGCGGTGCCCTCCGGCACCCCCGTGGTCTGTCGCTCCCGTCGCCCGCCCCGAAGCCGCTTCTTCCGCACCGGTGCTCACAATCCGATCTCGTCCGGTCTGGGTCCCGCCCACCCCTGGCGCTGACTGGACCTTGTCAGCACGGGGGCGGGGCGGGCGCCGGTCATCCGTCCGCCACACCCGAAGGTGTGGGGTTCCGTCCCGGAAGTTGCCGTGATCGTCCACGGGTCGCACGCCGCTTCCGTCACATGGGAGGAGTGTCGTGCCCGCCGCGTCCGCCGCCCCCGGCAACCGCCACCCGGTAAACCGTCCGGCTCGCCGGAAGGATGCGCGTCAACCGCCGCGGAAATAACGGCTCGTGCACACTGGCCCCATGCGCATCGAGCTGGCCACCCGGCCGGGCGACCCGGCCCGGCCCAACGAGGACTTCGTGTCGGCGGTCCTGCCCGCCTCAGGACAGGGCGGCGCGCTGGTGCTGCTGGACGGCGTGACGCCGCCGCAGGACGGCGACGACGGCTGTGAGCACGGCGTTCCCTGGTTCACGGCGCGTTTGGGCGGCGCACTGCTGGAACTGTGCGCCACCCGGCGCGAACTGACGCTCCGCCACTGTCTCTCCGAGGCGGTCACCCGCACCGCGGACGCCCACCGGACCGGATGTGATCTCGGTCACCGCCGCACGCCGCAGGCCACCGTGGTGACGGCCCGCTGGGACGAGGAGCGGGTGGAGTACCTGGTGCTGTCGGACTCCGTCCTCCTGGTGGAGGCCGCCGACGGCGCGGTGACACCCGTACTCGACGACCGGATCGCCCGGCTCGCCGCGCTCGGCCCGGTGACCGACGCCCACCGCAACGCCGAGGGCGGCTTCCACACGGCCGCCGCCGACCCGGCCGTGGCCGGACTGGCCGTCACCGGCGTCCTGCCGCGCGCCGAGGTCCGCGCCCTGGCCGCGCTCAGCGACGGCGCGGCCCGCTGGGTCGAGGTGTTCGCGGAGGGCGACTGGACCGCCTGCGCCGCCCTGCTGGCCAAGAGCGGCCCGCGCGCCCTGGTCGACCGGGTCCGGGCGGCCGAACTGGCCGACCCGGAACGGCGCCTCTTCCGCCGGGGGAAGGTCCACGACGACGCGGCGGCGGTGTACGCGGAGCTTTAGCCCTGCGCGACCAGGTAACCGGCCAGCGCCAGCAGCACTCCGCAGGCGGCCCCGACGCGCAGCAGTCGGCCGCGGCGGAC
>NZ_JBPQTX010000491.1:0-3418 GCF_051386555.1 Streptomyces sp. URMC 126 | reverse complement strand
AGCAGGAGGCGGTTCCGGTGAAGATCCGGGTGGAGCGCGATGTACTCGCGGAGGCAGTGGCCTGGGCGGCCGGCAGCGTCCCGAGCCGGGCCGCGCACGCGGCGGCCAGGGCGCGCGGGCGCGTGGTGCGGCCGAGCGACAGGTGCGGGACGAAGCGGTCGCCGCGCGCGGCAGAGCGGGAAGCGGGACGCCAGCTCCTCGTACAGCAGCTCCCAGGGAGCCCGGCCGGCCGCCGCCGGATCCAGCCACACCGTCGCGTACCGCCGGTGCCGGAAGTACCGCACGCCCGCCAGCCGCGCCGGGAAGGCCGGGCACTCCGCCGCCGCCGAGAGCAGCGGCAGGGCTCGCGGGAACGCCTCCTCGGGGACGAAGCCGAACAGCAGGTTCACGTGCGGGGGCCACCGCCGTACCTGCGGATCGTGCTCACGGCGGATCTCCTGGATCACCGGCCGGAGCTCGCGCGGGGGCAGCCACGCCACGGCCGTCCGGGCCGTCGGCGCCGCCTCCGCCACCGGGTCGCCGTCCACCTCCCCATCATCGGCGCCGCACCGCGGGCGCACGAGCCGGACCCCCTGCGCGGGACCCCGTCCGCGTGGCCCACCTCACGTGCCGAATCACCGGCCCCCCTCCTCCCGCGGCCCCTGAGCCTCTAGGCTGACCGGTGCAGCCGGTTCGCCCCCGTCCGCCAGGCGGGACGCGTCGCAAGAGGGAACCCGGTGGGAATCCGGGACTGCCCCGCAGCGGTGAGCGGGAACGACCGCCGTCATACGCACTGGGCCCGACGCACAGGGCCCGGGAAGCGACGGCCAGTAGGAGCCTCGTACGGCACGAGGCGCGCCCGCGAGTCCGAAGACCTGCCCGCTGCCCGCGTACGGTCCACCGTGCGCGGACAACCCGGTGACCTCGAGGGCGGGTCGGCGTTCACACCAGGCGGACGACCGCGCCGTGCCACGCGCCGTCCCCGCCCGGTCCGCCGTCCTTCGCGCCCCCGATCCGTGCCGGGATCCCAGGGAACGAGCTCGCGAAGGAGATCTCCGTGACCACCAAGCCCGCAGCCGCGGCAGCACGGGCCACCGTGTACGGCTACCCCCGCCAGGGGCGGAACCGGGAACTGAAGAAGGCCGTCGAGGGGTACTGGAAGGGCCGCGTCGACGCGGCGGGACTCCGGTCCGTCGCCGCGGGACTGCGCCGGGACGCCTGGCGGGAGCTGGCGGAAGCCGGCGTCCACGAGGTGCCGACGGGCGACTTCTCGTACTACGACCACGTCCTCGACACCACCGTCATGGTCGGCGCGATCCCCGCCCGCCACCGCGCCGCGGTCGAAGCCGACGAACTGGCCGGCTACTTCGCCATGGCCCGAGGCACCCAGGACGTGGCGCCGCTGGAGATGACCAAGTGGTTCGACACCAACTACCACTACTTGGTGCCGGAACTGGGGCCTGACACGGTCTTCACCACCGACTCGTCCAAGTACACGGACGAGGTGAAGGAGGCGCTGGCCCTGGGCCTGACGCCGCGGCCCGTCCTGGTCGGCCCCGTCACCTACCTCCTGCTGGCCAAGCCCGCGCCCGGCGTCGCCCCGGACTTCGACCCGCTGACCCTGCTCGACCGGCTGCTGCCCGTCTACGCCGAGGTCCTGTCCGACCTGCGCGCGGCGGGCGCCCAGTGGGTCCAGCTCGACGAGCCGGCGCTCGTCCAGGACCGGACGCCGGCCCAACTCGGCGCCGCCGCGCGGGCGTACCGCGACCTCGGCGCCGCCACCGACCGGCCGAAGCTGCTGGTCGCCTCCTACTTCGACCGGCTCGGCGAGGCCCTCCCGGTCCTGGCCAAGGCGCCGGTGGAGGGGCTCGCCCTGGACTTCACCGGGCCCGCCGCCGCCAACCTGGACGCGCTGGCCGCCGTGGGCGGGCTGCCCGGCAAGCGGCTGGTGGCGGGGGTCGTCGACGGGCGCAACGTCTGGGTCGCCGACCTGGAGAAGTCGCTGACCACGCTCGGCACCCTGCTGGGGCTGGCCGACCGCGTCGACGTGGCGGCCTCCTGCTCGCTGCTCCACGTCCCCCTCGACGCCACCGCCGAGCGCGACATCGAGCCGCAGATCCTGCGCTGGCTCGCGTTCGCCCGGCAGAAGGCCGACGAGGTCGTCACGCTCGCCCGGGGCCTGACCCACGGCACCGGAGCCATCGCCGCCCGGCTGGCCGCCAACCGCGCCGACCTGGCCTCCCGGGCCGCCTCCCCGATCACCCACGACCCGGCCGTCCGGGCCCGCGCCGCCGCCGTCACCGCCGCCGACAGCCGCCGCTCCGGCCCGTACCCCGAGCGGGCCGCCGCCCAGCGCGCCCGGCTCCGGCTGCCGCTGCTGCCGACCACGACCATCGGTTCCTTCCCCCAGACCGGCGAACTCCGCGCCGCCCGCGCCGACCTGCGGGCCGGACGGATCGACACGGCCGGTTACGAGGAGCGCGTCAGGGCCGAGATCCGGGAGGTGATCGCCTTCCAGGAGAAGGCCGGCCTGGACGTCCTGGTGCACGGCGAGCCCGAACGCAACGACATGGTCCAGTACTTCGCCGAACGGCTGACCGGCTACCTCGCCACCCAGCACGGCTGGGTGCAGTCGTACGGCACCCGCTACGTCCGCCCGCCGATCCTGGCCGGCGACATCTCCCGCCCGGAACCGATGACGGTGCGCTGGACGACGTACGCCCAGTCCCTCACCGACCGTCCCGTCAAGGGCATGCTCACCGGCCCGGTCACCATGCTCGCCTGGTCGTTCGTCCGCGACGACCAGCCGCTCGCCGAGACGGCCCGGCAGGTGGCCCTCGCCCTGCGCGACGAGGTCGGCGACCTGGAGGCGGCCGGGACGGCGGTCGTCCAGGTCGACGAACCCGCGCTGCGCGAGACCCTGCCGCTGCGCGCCGCGGACCGCCCGGCGTACCTGGAGTGGGCCACCGAGGCGTTCCGGCTCACCACCGGCGGGGTACGGCCGGACACCCAGATCCACACGCACATGTGCTACGCGGAGTTCGGGGACATCGTCCAGGCCATCGACGACCTCGACGCCGACGTCATCAGCCTGGAGGCGGCCCGCTCGCACATGCAGGTCGCCCGCGAACTGGCCACCCACGGCTACCCGCGCGAGGCCGGGCCGGGCGTCTACGACATCCACTCCCCGCGCGTGCCGAGCGCGGAGGAGGCGGCGGAGCTGCTGCGCACCGGCCTGAAGGCGATACCGGCCGAACGGCTGTGGGTCAACCCGGACTGCGGCCTGAAGACCCGCGGCTGGCCGGAGACCAGGGCCTCCCTGGAAAACCTGGTGACCGCAGCTCGGACCGTCCGCGAGGAGCTGTCCGGAAGCTGACGGCGCGCGGGCCCGTCGGACCGTACACCGGGTACGGCCCGACGGGCCCGGGCGGGCTGGGGC
>NZ_JBPQTX010000490.1:0-3426 GCF_051386555.1 Streptomyces sp. URMC 126 | reverse complement strand
TCCCCCTCCCCTCCTCCGCCTACCCGCGCCACCCCGCGCCCGGCGCGCCGCCGTGCGCCCCGGCGCGTCAACGCGCGGCCCCCGCACATCCGCCCGGAGTGATTCCGCCCTCCGCGTCGGTTCTCCGGGCATGCGCCGCCTCCTGTGAGGTAATGAGACGCAGGGGGGTGAGTTGATGAACGCGACGTCCCGGATGTGGTCCCGGGCCCGGCGGTCCGCCTGGCGCTGGCGGCGCAGCCCGCTGCGCCGTCCCACCGATGTCCTGGAGCACTGGGTCGGAGTGGCCGCGGTGCTCCTGATGCTCGTCGTCGGACCGCTGGCGGGGCTGTCGGCCGGCACGTCCGCCCACGCGGTGCTCCGGCAGACGGTCCGTGAGCAGCGGTCCCACCGGCACCTGGTGACCGCGGTCGCGCTCCGCCCGGAACCGGTGCGCGGCGCCGCCGGAGACCGTGAGGGAGTGCCGGGGCGGGACGGCTACCACCGTATCCCGGCCCGCTGGCCCGGCCCCGACGGCGGCTGGCGCACCGGCCTCGTACCGCTCCGGGGCGCCGAGGCGCCCGGCCGGCGGTTCCCGCTCTGGACGGACGACCAGGGCCGGCTGGCCGGCCGGCCGCTCGACGGCACCACGGCGTCCGTCCACGCCGCGCTGGCCGGCGCCGGAGCCGCCCTGGGCGCGGCGGGCGCGGTGCACGGGCTGCGCCGCCTGGTCATGTGGCGGGTCATCCGGCGGCGGTACGAGCGGTGGGACCGCGCGTGGGAGCGGGCCGGGCACACCTGGGGCCGGGCCGACGCGGGCAGCTGAGCGGTGCCCGGACGGTCAACTCCCGTGCCCCGCGCACGCTACGGTGGAGCGGCCGGTACGCATCGGTCCCGGGCGGCGCATCCGTCCCGGGAGGCAGACGCACGAGGTGGGGGCGCGACAGCACCATGGCACAGGGCTCGGTCCAGGTGACGCACGGCGGCCCGTCGCGTTGGCGGCGGCGCACCGGGGAGTACGTATCGCTCGCGGCGGCCCTGGAGGCGGCGGCCGACGGCGACGTGCTGTCCGTCGCCCCCGGCACCTACCGGGAGAACCTGGTGGTGACCCGCCCGGTCACCCTGCGAGGCGCCGACGGGGTGCCAGGTTCGGTGCGGATCGCCCCGCCGGAGGGCGTGGCGATCACGGTACGGGCGTCGGCGGTCGTGCGGGACCTCCAGGTGGAGGGCCAGGACGCGGCGGTGCCCGCGCTGCTGGTGGACGGGGGCGCGCCGGAGCTCACCGGGCTGCGGGTGGTGACGCGTTCGTCCGTCGGCATCGAGGTGCGCGGGGGCGCGCGGCCGACGGTGCGCCACTGCGCGGTCGACAACGCGGCCGGCGTCGGCGTGGCGGTGCTCGACCGGGCCGGCGGGATCTTCGAGGACTGCGAGGTGCTGGCGGCCGGGCAGTCGGGCGTGGCCGTGTACGGCGGCGGGGGCCCGCGCCTGGAGGGCTGCCGGGTGCACCACGCGCGGGGCGCGGGGCTGTCGGTGACGGGCGAGGCCAGCACGCTGGAGGCGGTCGGCTGCGAGGTGTACGAGATCCGGGGCGCCGGTGTGCGGATGGCGGAGCGGGCGGCCGGCCGGCTCTCCGACTGCCGGGTGCACCGGGTGGCGGCGGACGGCGTGACGCTGGACACCGGGGCCGTGCTGGCGCTCG
This sequence comes from Streptomyces sp. URMC 126, assembly GCF_051386555.1. Lineage (NCBI taxonomy): Bacteria > Bacillati > Actinomycetota > Actinomycetes > Kitasatosporales > Streptomycetaceae > Streptomyces > Streptomyces sp. URMC 126. The sequence goes on along the minus strand of NZ_JBPQTX010000490.1, from coordinate 1,751 downwards.
ACGACTGCGACATCCACGACGTCCCGGAGAACGCCGTCGACCTGAGGGCGCGTTCGGTGCTGACGATGGCCCGGTCCACGGTCCGCCGGTTCGGGCGGAACGGGCTGTCGGTGTGGGACCCGGGCACCCGGGCGGAGGCCGTCGGCTGCGAGCTCCAGGACAGCACGGGCGACTACCCGGCGGTGTGGGTGAGCGACGGCGCCACGGCCGTCCTCTCCTCCTGCCGGGTGCACGACGTGCCGGACGCGCTGTTCGTCTTGGACCGCGGCTCGTGCGCGGAGGTCACCGACAGCGACCTGGCGCGGATCCGCGGGACGGCGGTGTCGGTGAGCGGCGGGGCGACCGCGCGGCTCGACGACTGCCGGATCCGGGAGGCGACGACCGGCGCCTGGTTCCGCGACCACGGCAGCGGCGGGACGCTGACCGGCTGCGCCGTCGACGCGACGGCCACGGGCGTGATCGTCACCAAGGGCGCTGACCCCACCTTCGAGGACTGCTCGGTGAGTTCGCCGCTGGAGGCCGGGTTCTACGTGTCGGCGGAGGGCCGGGGCACGTTCCGGCACTGCCGGGTGTCGGGGAGCGGCGGCTACGGCTTCCACGTCATCGACGGCTGCCGGGCGACGCTGACCCGGTGCCACACCGAGCGCTGCGCGCGCGGGGGTTACGAGTTCGCGGACGGCGGGGGCGGGCCGGCGGAGGGCGGCGGCCCGGGCCCGTCGAGCGAGGGCTGCACGAGCGACGAGCCGGTACCGGTGCCGCTGCGCGTCCCCGCCCCGGCCACCCCGGCGGCCCCGGCCTTCTCCATCACGGACCCGCGGCCGGCTCCCCCGGCGCCCGTCCCCGCCGTGCCGGCGCCCGGCGCGCCGTCCCAGATGCCTCCCGCGGCGCCGCGGCCGGACGGGAGCCCGGTACGGCCGCCGACGGCCGTGCTCGGCGAACTGGACGCGCTGGTGGGCCTGGACAGCGTGAAGAAGGAGGTCCGCGCGCTCACCGACATGATCGAGGTCGGCCGCCGCCGGCGGGAGGCCGGCCTGAAGGCCGCCTCGGTCCGCCGTCACCTGGTCTTCACCGGCTCCCCGGGCACCGGCAAGACGACGGTGGCCCGGCTGTACGGCGAGATCCTGGCCTCGCTGGGCGTCCTGGAGCGCGGCCACCTGGTGGAGGTCTCCCGGGTGGACCTGGTGGGCGAGCACATCGGCTCCACGGCCATCCGCACCCAGGAGGCGTTCGAACGCGCCCGGGGCGGCGTCCTGTTCATCGACGAGGCGTACGCGCTGGCCCCGGAGGACTCAGGGCGGGACTTCGGCCGGGAGGCCATCGACACGCTGGTGAAGCTGATGGAGGACCACCGGGAGGCGGTGGTGGTGATCGTCGCCGGTTACACGGCCGAGATGGAGCGCTTCCTGAGCGTCAACCCCGGTGTGGCGTCCCGCTTCTCCCGTACGATCACCTTCGGCGACTACGCGCCCGAGGAACTGCTGCGGATCGTCGAACAGCAGGCGGAGGAGCACGAGTACCGCATCGGCGAGGGCGCGGCCGAGGCCCTCCTCCGGTACTTCCGCTCGGTCCCCCGCGGCCCGGCCTTCGGCAACGGCCGCACGGCCCGCCAGACCTTCGAGGCGATGGTCGAACGGCACGCGGGACGCGTGGCACAGCTCGCGGACCCGAGTACGGACGACCTGACCCTGCTGTTCCCGGAGGACCTGCCGACCCTGCCGTGAGGGCCGGGTGGGGGGCTGTCTCTTATACAC
>NZ_JBPQTX010000489.1:0-3437 GCF_051386555.1 Streptomyces sp. URMC 126 | reverse complement strand
GGGGCCGCGCCCCCGCACCCCCGAAACCGCGCTGCGCGCGGTTGTCCTCAAACGCCGGACGGGCTGACCGCAGCCCGTCCGGCGTTCGGGGCGAAAGGGCGGGTCAGGGGCGCCCCCACCGCGAGTTGACGCCCGCTCGCGGGCCGTGGTGGACTGCCGAGGCCAAACGGCGACAACAGAGGAAGCCGGTGAGAATCCGGCGCGGTCCCGCCACTGTCACCGGACGCCCGCCCACCAGCGGTGCCGGTCCGGGAGCCAGGAGACTCTGGGTCGCCGGTCACGTCGAACCAGGGCGCGGACCCTGAGTGAGGACACACAGACCATGCGCGGCCGACGCCGATCACCCGACGCCCTCCACCGACCTCTCCGAGGCGCGACGGCGGTCTGAGCCGATGCGTACGGGCACTTCGGGTCCCGTCGGTTTCGCGTACGGCGCCGCGCTCGGCTTCCTCGCCGACCTCGTGGTCGCCGATCCCCGCCGGGGCCACCCCGTGGCCGCCTTCGGCCGGGCCGCGCACGCCGTCGAACGCCGCCTGTGGGCCGACCACCGCGGCCGCGGCACCCTGCACACGGCCGTCTGCGCGGGCGCCGTCGTGGCCGCCGCCACCGCGCTGACCCGCGCCACACGCCGTTCGGCCGGAGCCGACGTCGCGCTGACCGCCGCCGCCACCTGGGCCGTACTCGGCGGCACCTCGCTGGGCCGCGAGGCCCGCGCCATCGGCGGCGCGCTGGCGGCCGGCGACCTGGACGTCGCGCGGGAACGGCTGCCGCACCTGTGCGGGCGCGACCCGCAGTCCCTCGACGCGCAGCAGATCGCCCGCGCCGTCGTGGAGTCCGTCGCCGAGAACACCTCCGACGCGGTCGTCGGCGCCCTCGTCTGGGGCGCGCTCGCCGGGGTGCCGGGCCTGGCCGGCTTCCGGGCCGTCAACACGCTGGACGCCATGGTGGGCCACAAGTCGCCCCGCTACCGCCGCTTCGGCTGGGCCTCCGCCCGGCTCGACGACGTCGTCGGCTGGCCCGGCGCCCGGCTCACCGCGGCGCTCGCCGTCCTCGCCGGCCCGGACCCGCGCCGCGCCCTGCGCGTGGCCCGCCGCGACGCCGCCCGCCACCCGAGCCCCAACGCCGGGCCGGTGGAGGCCGCGTTCGCCGGCGCCCTGGGCGTCCGGCTCGGCGGCACCCTCGCCTACGCCGGCCGCGTCGAGCACCGTCCCGTCCTGGGCGCCGAGCTCCGCCCGGTCGCGACGGCCGACATCGAACGGGCCGTACGGCTCTCCCGGCGGGTGTCGCTGCTGGCGCTGGGCGCCGCGGTCGCCGGCCGCTGGGCGGTGACCCGGGTCTTCCGGGGCCGCGGCGTGGGCAGATTGGGAGCGGGATCCGTGACGAGGAGGAAGAGTGGCTGAGCCAGGCGGGGGCCTGCTGGTCGCGGGGACGACCTCGGACGCGGGCAAGAGCGTGGTCACCGCCGGCATCTGCCGGTGGCTGGTCCGCAAGGGTGTCAAGGTGGCGCCCTTCAAGGCGCAGAACATGTCGCTGAACTCGTTCGTCACCCGCGAGGGCGCCGAGATCGGCCGCGCGCAGGCCATGCAGGCCGCGGCGGCGCGCGTCGAGCCGACCGCGCTGATGAACCCCGTGCTGCTCAAGCCCGGCGGCGACCGCAGCAGCCAGGTCGTGCTGATGGGCAAGCCGGTCGGCGAACTCAGCGCCCGCGGCTACCACTCCGGCCGCCAGGAGCAGTTGTTCGGCACGGTCACCGACTGCCTCGCGGAGCTGCGCCGCACCCACGACGCGGTGATCTGCGAGGGCGCCGGCAGCCCCGCCGAGATCAACCTCCGCCGCACCGACATCGTCAACATGGGCATCGCCCGGGCCGCCCGGCTGCCGGTCGTCGTGGTCGGCGACATCGACCGCGGCGGCGTCTTCGCCTCGTTCTTCGGCACCACCGCGCTGCTCTCCCCCGAGGACCAGGAGCTGATAGCCGGCTACGTCGTCAACAAGTTCCGCGGCGACGTCTCGCTCCTGGAGCCGGGGCTGGAGATGCTGCGCGGCCTCACCGGCCGCCGTACGTTCGGCGTGCTGCCGTTCGCGCACGGCCTCGGCATCGACGAGGAGGACGGCCTGCGGGTGTCGCTGCGCGGCGCGGTCCGCGAGTCGGTCGTCGCCCCGCCGCACGGCGAGGACGTGCTGCGGGTCGCCGTCTGCGCGATCCCGCTGATGTCCAACTTCACGGACGTGGACGCGCTGGCCGCCGAACCCGGCGTCGTCGTCCGGTTCGTGGACCGCCCGGAGGAGCTGGCCGACGCCGACCTCGTCGTCGTCCCGGGCACGCGCGGCACCGTCCGCGCCCTCGCCTGGCTCCGCGAACGCGGCCTCGCCGACGCGCTCGCCCGGCGCGCCGCCGAGGGCCGCCCGGTCCTCGGCATCTGCGGCGGCTTCCAGCTGCTGGGCGAGCGGATCGAGGACGACGTCGAGTCCCGGGCCGGCGTCGTCGCCGGACTCGGACTGCTGCCGGTACGCGTCCGCTTCGCCGCGGAGAAGACGTTGGCCCGCCCGGTGGGCACGGCGCTCGGCGAGCACGTCGAGGGGTACGAGATCCACCACGGCGTCGCCGAAGTGACCGGCGGCGACGAGGAGTTCCTCGACGGCTGCCGCGTCGGCGCGGTCTGGGGCACCCACTGGCACGGCTCCCTGGAGAGCGACGGCTTCCGCCGCGCGTTCCTCCGCCGCGTCGCCGGACAGGCGGGCCGGCGCTTCGTCCCCGCCCCCGATACGTCGTTCGCCGCCCTCCGCGAGGAACAGCTCGACCGCCTCGGCGACCTCATCGAGGAACACGCCGACACGGACGCGCTCCTGCGCCTCATCGAGAACGGCGTCCCGGCCGGACTCCCGTTCATCCCACCGGGCGCACCGGCAACAAGCGACGCCCGGGACGACCGGCGCGGCTCCACGACGCACACAGCCGGGGGCCCCGCCGCGGAAGCCGGCACCACGGCCGGACACACCGGCCCGGGCCCGAAGGACTCCACCGGCCGACCCGCCCCGGAACCCGTAGCCCCACCCCGCCACCACGCCCCCGAAACCGGGGACTCCACGCACGAGGCCACCGCGGAAGCCGGCGCCGCAGCCGGACACACCGGCCCGGACGCGCAGGACTCCACCGGCCGACCCGGCCCCGGAGCCGGGGGCTCCGCTCACGAGGGCGGCGCGGGAACCGGCCGCACACCCCACCACTCCGGTACGAAGGCCGAGGCCCCGGCTCGCCGCCCCGAGCCGGAAACCGAAGGTGCCGGCCGCGCCGCCGGCGCGACGGCCGGGCGCAGAGCCCACGGCCCCGGCGCGGAAGCCGGGCCCACGCCCCGTCCCGGTGCCCCGGACGCCGGGCCCGCGGCCGGTCGGCCCCACCCGGGGGCCGGGGGCGGAGCCCCCGAGGAAACGGTGAA
>NZ_JBPQTX010000488.1:0-3506 GCF_051386555.1 Streptomyces sp. URMC 126 | reverse complement strand
GCCCCCGCCGAACCCCGCGTCCGATTTCCGCCAGACCACCCCGGCACCCTCCCGCACACTGGAACACGTGACGACAACGGCACCCCACCCCGACGACCTCCGCTACCAGGCGGTGAGCAGCCGCGATGCCCGGTTCGACGGTGAGTTCTTCTTCGCCGTGTCGACGACCGGGATCTACTGCCGGCCCAGTTGCCCGGCCGTGACCCCGAAGCGGGTCAACGTCCGGTTCTACCCCTCCGCCGCGGCGGCGCAGGGGGCCGGGTTCCGGGCGTGCCGGCGCTGTCGGCCGGACGCGGCGCCGGGGTCGGCGGAGTGGAACATCCGGGCCGATCTGGTCGGCAGGGCGGTGCGCCTGATCGCGGACGGCGTGGTGGACCGGGAAGGCGTCGCGGGGCTCGCGGCGCGGCTCGGGTACAGCGCGCGGCAGGTGCACCGGCAGCTCACCGAGGAGCTGGGGGCCGGGCCCGTCGCCCTGGCCCGGGCGCAGCGCGCGCACACCGCGCGGGTGCTGCTCCAGACCACGGACCTGCCGGTCACCGAGACGGCCTTCGCGGCCGGCTTCGCCAGCGTGCGGCAGTTCAACGACACCATCCGTGAGATCTACGCCCAGACGCCGACCGCCCTCCGGGCCCAGGCCCGCACGGGAAAGCGGGAGCGGGCCGCCGCCGCCCGGGGCAGCGCGCCCGCCGGCGTTCCGCTGCGGCTCGCCCACCGGGGGCCGTACGCCGCACGCGAGGTGTTCGACTTCCTGGAACGCCGGGTGATCACCGGTATCGAGGAGATGACGGGCACCCCGGGCGCCCGGGTCTACCGGCGCACCCTGCGCCTCCCCTACGGCACGGGCATCGCGGAAGTCCAGGAACCACCCGCGGGGAACGGCCGCGCGGGCGGCCGGGGCGCCTGGCTCGCCTGCCGGCTGCACCTCACCGACCTGCGCGACCTGGCCAACGCCGTCCAGCGGATGCGCCGCCTCTTCGACCTGGACGCGGACCCCGACGCCGTCGCGGAACGCCTCGGCGCCGACCCCCGGCTGCGTCCCCTCGTCGCCGCCCGGCCCGGCCTCCGGTCGCCGGGAGCGGCGGACGCGGAGGAGCTCGCCGTCCGGGCCGTGCTCGGCCAGCAGGTGTCCGTGGCGGCCGCGGCCCGCCTCGCGGCCCGGCTGGTGGCCGCGCACGGCACCCCGCTGCCCGTGGCCGACGGCACGCTCACCCACGTCTTCCCGGAGCCCGGCGTCCTCGCCGAGGCCGGTCTCGACGGCCCCGACGACCCGGGCATGCCGGAGGCCCGCAGGCGTGCCCTGCGGACCGTGGCGGCGGCCCTCGCCGACGGCACGGTCCGGCTCGACCCGGGCGCCGACCGCGACGACGCCGAACGGAGGCTGCTCGCCCTCACCGGCGTCGGCCCCTGGACCGCCGGCTACATCCGGATGCGGGCGCTCGGCGACCCCGACGTGTTCCTCCCCGGCGACGCCGGGGTCCGCCACGGGCTCGCCGCCCTCGGCACCGGACCGGAGGCCGCCGACGACTGGCGGCCCTGGCGCTCGTACGCACTGCACCACCTCTGGAACCACACGCCCGCCGAGGCGGGGGAGTAAGGACGGCACCCGATGCTTCCGACGCTGTACACCGAGATCGACAGTCCCCTCGGCCCCCTGCTGCTCACCGGCCGGCCCTCCCCGACCGCCCCGGGCGGCACCGCGATCGTCTCCCTCTCCGTCCCGGGCCAGCGCAACGGCGTCACCGTCCGCCCGGAGTGGCGGCGCGCGCCGGACGCGTTCACCGAGGCCGGGCGCCAGCTCGCCGCCTACTTCGCGGGGGAGGCGAAGGAATTCGCGCTCGAGTACGCCGTGGAGGGGACTGAGTTCCGCCGCCGGGTGTGGGACGCGCTCGACGCCGTCCCCTACGGCGCCACGACCAGCTACGGCGAACTGGCCGCCCGCGTCGGCGCTCCCCGGGCGGCCGTCCGGGCGGTAGGCGGCGCCATCGGCGCCAATCCACTGCTGGTACTGCGGCCTTGCCACCGCGTCATCGGCGCTAACGGGTCGCTCACCGGCTACGCGGGCGGCCTCGACCGCAAGCGCCTGCTGCTCGCCCTGGAGGCGGGGCGGTCGGGGCAGGACGGCGGTCTGCCGGGGCAGGAGGGTCTGCCGGGGGTGTGAGGCGGCGGTGGGCGTGGAGGGGGCGTGGGGGCGTGTGCGGAAGCGCGCGCCCCTTAGGCCACGCCCACGCTTACTCCTGCGCCTCCTGCTCAGGTCCGTGCCACGGACGGCCGTTGGGGCGCCGTTGTTCGCGTCGGCCCCGGAGCCCGCGCCGGCCGCGGCGTTCGCGCTCGCGCCGGTTCCGGGCCCGGAGCCGGGCCTCCCGTCGTCCAGCCCCGCTCCGCCGCCTTCCACCCCAGTTGTAGCCGCGTCGTCACCCCGGCCAGTTCCATCAGCCGCTTCACCCGCCGCTGCACCGTCCGCAACCCCAGTCCCAGTTGCTTGGCGACGCTCGCGTCGGTCAGCCCGGAGAGGAGCAGGGTGAGGACCGTCAGGTCCGTGGCGTCGGGGGCGTCCGAGGCGGGTGGCAGAGGCGCGTCCTCGGCGGGCGGCAGCGGGCGCGCCTCGTCCCAGACGGTCTCGAACAGAGCGGCCAGCGAATCCAGCAGCTCTCCCGCCCCGACGACCAGCGCCGCCGGCCCCGCGCTCCCGGAGGGGAGGACGAGGAGCGCCTCGCTCCGGTCCGCGAGGAAGAGCTCGGCCGGCACCCGGTCGGCGACCCGGACCAGATGCGTACCGAAGCCCGGGGCGGCGTCGGTGAGGAGACGGCGAGGGGCCGGGTGCCCCGCGCCGTCCACGACCGTCCGGCGCCGGACGGCCGGTCCCGAGCCGTCCGTGTCAACCCAGGGACCGTCCTTCACCAGTGCGCACACTTCTTCGACGGCCCGCCGTCGCAGCCCCGCCAGACGGTGGGCCACGGCCTCCACGCCGGTCACCGCCTCGACCGCCGCGCCGGGACCGCCCGGCCGGCCCTCCGGCCGCTCCTGCCTGCGCTGTCCTGCGAGTCTTCCGCGTTCCTCACCCTCGACGTCGGCCGGACCTATGGCACCGGGCACGTGACACCCCTCCCCACGACCGTGTTGCGACTCCCGCCATCATCCCGCGAGGGGCCTCGTGTGCACTCTTCCCGTATGCCCAGCAGTGTGGACAATATGGGCATGAGTCAGCTGGGGGATCAGGGACAAGAGGACGCCTGGTGGGCGGAGTTGTACGGCCGGACCGCGGACGGTCCGGGCCCCGCCGCCGAGGACGACAGCCTCGACGACCGGTTCGCTTCCGCCGCGGCCGTCGTCGGCGGCGATCCGCCGCCCCAGGGATCCGTCCGTCCGCCGGGCCGCGCGGCCCGTGGCACACCCCCGCCGAGCGGGCTGCCGGCCCGCGCGGCGTGGTCCGTCTCCCGCTCCGGCGGGCTCCCCGACCCCTCCCGGCTGCCCCCGCTGCCCGATCTCGCGGGGCCCCTTCGCGGCAC
>NZ_JBPQTX010000487.1:0-3536 GCF_051386555.1 Streptomyces sp. URMC 126 | reverse complement strand
GGGCGGGGGCTCGGTGGGGCGGTACGCGGACGAGGTGGTCGAGGGAGCCGCGACGGACGGGGTGCGCGTGTCGCTTACGGCGGAGGAGGTGCCGGTGGCACCCGGCGTGGGGAACGCGGTGGCAGGACCGGCGTGCCCGACCTGTCCGGCGCCGGGGTGAAGGCCGAGGGAAGCGGCGCCGCGGAAGTGGCCGACGCCTCTGACCATCCTTGTCTCGCCGGCTCCCCTGATCTCCCCGGCGTTCCTGGCGCCCCTTACGTCTCTCGGGTCACCAACGCGGCTGGCGCCCCCGGCACGGTCGGCATCCCCCGCGCCCCCGCCGTCACCACCGGTTTCGGCCCGGCGCTCCACCCGGCCCTCGTCGCCGGGGTCCGAGTCGGGGCCGCCGGGGCCGGGAACGTGGGTCCGGGGAGGAGGCGAGGGCGCGTCGGTCCCGGGGGGTGTCTCGCCGGCCGTCACCGTGCCCTCTCCGGGCGTCTTGCCGTCCTGGCCGCCCGTCGGCGGCTCGCGGTAGGCGGCCCACAGCACCAGCGCGGGCGCGGCGGCGACCGTCGCCACGACGGTGGTGGTGACGGCCCGGTGGCGCAGCCAGGTACGTCGGCCCGTCCGGTCCCCGGGCGGCAGCGGGTAGCCCTCGCGGTCGTAGCGCGGCCCGCTCGGGCGGGTGGCGCGGACGTGCCGCAGGGCGGCCTGCAGGGCGCCGACGGGCGCTTCGAGGAGGGGGAGTTCCGCGCGGAAGGCGGCGGTGCCCGGCCAGGGCGCGCCCGCGGTCACCCTTTCCGCCGTGCGCCGGCAGGCGGCGCACTCGTCCACGTGCCGGACCAGCTCCCGGCGGACGGACGGGCCGAGCGGCGCGCGGGCGTACCCGCCGGCGGCGAACCGGACGAGCACCGGGCAGCGGCCCGCGGCGACGACCGCGAGCGCGGTGCGGGTCCGTTCGACCTCGCAGACGGCTCCGGCGAGCAGGGCCCTGGCCGCGTCGGGTTCGAGCCGCAGCACGGTGGCCACATCGCGGGACGACAGGCCGTGCCGTACGGACAGCTCCAGCGCCTCGCGCTGCACCGGGTTCGTCCCCGCCGCCTCCGGCCAGACCAGCCGATCGGGCTCGGCCAGGTGCCGGAGGACCGGCCGGGCGCGGGGCCCGGCCCGTCTGGCACCACCCACCGGCCCGTCCGGCAGGTCCGGCAGGTCCGGCCCGGGAGTATCGAGGGACTCCTCGGGCTCCGGCGGCCGGGCGACCGTGCGGCGTCGGCAGGCCCAGCGGGCGAGGGCGTAGAGCCAGGGCCGGACCGGGCCGGACGGGGCGCGGTCGGCGCGGCGTTCGGCCAGGGCCAAGGCCTCGGCGAGGGCGCAGGTGGCCATGTCGGGCTCGCGGAGGAGGAACAGGCAGTACGTGTAGAGGCCGTCGAGGTGCGGGGCCACCCGGGAGAGGTGGAGGCGGGGCACCGCGGACGGCGGTGTGTCGTCGGCCCGGGGCGTGACGACCGGGGGCCGTGGGGCGCCCCCCGCGCGGTGGGGCGGCCGGGACCCGCCGGGGGCGTGCGGGGGCTGCTCATACCTGCTCGTCATCATTCCGGCGACCGTAGGGCGACCCGGATGGGCGCTTCGCCATGCTCAGCCTGGTTTACCCCGTACGGGGGAGCTCATCCCGAGAAAGGCCGCCGTAACGGTACGTTCCGGGCGACGTGACGGCGCGGAGCGCGCCGGGGTACGCCGGGGCGGTCGTGGGGCGCGAGGGCGGCACCGCGAGCCGGGCGCGTGCTGCGAGAGCCGGTCCCGGCCGCCGACGGGGACGCCGGGCGGCGGATCTGGCGTAGCCGGCGACCCGACAAGCGAACGGCCGCACCCGGCGGCCGGCCCGGATCCCGCGGAGGCGGCGACACGACAGCCGGAGCGGCTCGTCGGCAGGTGCGGGCGGCTCGGCGCACCGCATGACAGGCCCTCCGGCGGCGCTCACGGAAGACGGACGCCCCGACGGTCGACGGCCCCGGCGGCGACGGCACGAAGCGCGTCCCCGCCTCCGTCCGCGGTGTGCGGAACGTCTCCGCGCCCCGTCCGCGGACTCCGAGCGGGCCGGCGTTGTCAGTGGTTGCCGCTACGGTGACTCGCATGGCTGCCCGTACCTCTCGTTCGTCCGCCAAGGACCGGCCCTCCTACCGCTGCACCGAGTGCGGCTGGACCACCGCGAAGTGGCTCGGCCGCTGCCCGGAGTGCCAGGCGTGGGGCACGGTCGAGGAGTACGGCGCGCCCGCCGTGCGGACGACCGCGCCCGGGCGGGTCACGTCCGCCGCGCTGCCCATCGGCCAGGTGGACGGCCGGCAGGCCACCGCGCGCGGCACGGGCGTCCCGGAGCTCGACCGGGTGCTGGGCGGCGGCCTGGTGCCGGGCGCGGTGGTGCTGCTGGCGGGCGAGCCGGGCGTGGGCAAGTCGACGCTGCTGCTGGACGTCGCGGCGAAGGCGGCGTCCGACGAGCACCGGACGCTGTACGTGACAGGCGAGGAGTCGGCGAGCCAGGTGCGGCTGCGGGCGGACCGCATCGGCGCGCTCTCGGACCACCTGTACCTGGCGGCCGAGACGGACCTGTCGGCCGTCCTCGCCCACCTCGACTCGGTCAAGCCCTCGCTGCTGATCCTCGACTCGGTGCAGACCGTCGCCTCCCCGGAGATCGACGGCGCGCCCGGCGGCATGGCCCAGGTGCGCGAGGTGGCCGGCGCCCTCATCCGCGCCTCGAAGGAACGCGGGATGTCAACGCTGCTCGTCGGCCATGTGACGAAGGACGGCGCGATCGCCGGCCCCCGGCTGCTGGAGCACCTGGTGGACGTCGTGCTGCACTTCGAGGGCGACCGGCACGCGCGGCTGCGCCTGGTCCGGGGCGTGAAGAACCGCTACGGGGCGACGGACGAGGTCGGCTGCTTCGAGCTGCACGACGAGGGCATCACCGGCCTGACCGACCCGAGCGGGCTGTTCCTGACCCGCCGGGCGGAGCCGGTGCCGGGCACCTGTCTGACGGTCACGCTGGAGGGCCGCCGCCCGCTGGTGGCCGAGGTGCAGGCGCTCACGGTGGACTCGCAGATCCCGTCACCCCGGCGCACCACCTCGGGCCTGGAGACCTCCCGGGTCTCGATGATGCTGGCGGTGCTCGAACAGCGGGGCCGCATCAGCGCCCTCGGCAAGCAAGACATCTACAGCGCGACCGTCGGCGGCGTGAAGCTCTCCGAGCCGGCCGCCGACCTGGCCGTCGCCCTGGCCCTGGCCAGCGCCGCGAGCGACACCCCGCTGCCGAAGAACCTGGTGGCCATCGGCGAGGTGGGGCTCGCGGGCGAGGTCCGGCGGGTCACGGGCGTCCAGCGCCGGCTGGCGGAGGCGCACCGGCTCGGTTTCACGCACGCCCTGGTGCCGTCCGATCCGGGCAAGGTGCCCGCCGGGATGCGGGTGCTTGAGGTCGCCGACATAGGCGATGCGCTGCGGGTACTCCCGCGCGGGCGGCGCCGGTCCGGCGGGGGCGACGGCGGGGGTGCCCTCTCCGGGGAAGGGGC
>NZ_JBPQTX010000486.1:0-3542 GCF_051386555.1 Streptomyces sp. URMC 126 | reverse complement strand
CCAACGACACCGCCGTCGGATAACACCCCGGCACCGCCACCCGCCGCGCCCCCGCCAACCCAGCCCGCCCACCAGGCAACTCCGGCAACCCATACGGCCACGTCCCGGCATGCGGCGAACCGTAGAACCGCTCCCACTCCCCCGCGTCCCGCAACCGGAAATCCGCACCACAGTCGACGACCAGCACGTCCTCGCCCAGCCGCTCGGCCAGCGCGGCCGACTGCCCGTGCGGCAGCGCCAGGAAGACGACGTCATGACCGGCGAGCGCCTCGGCCGTGGTCGGCTCGACCACGCGGTCCGCGAGGGCCGGGAGGTGCGGTTGCAGCTCCCCGAGCGGCTGCCCGGCGCTGCTGTTGCCGGTGAGCGCGCCGATCTCGACGCGCGGGTGCCCGAGCAGCAGACGCAGCACTTCGCCGCCCGCGTACCCACTCGCTCCGGCCACTGCCGCTCGTATTGCCATCGGGGTCCCTCCTCAGTGATGGCATGACTATACGAACAGGCGAAGATTTATGCAATAGGGGCGGTAGGTGCCCCTCGAACGTTGTGACCGAGCGGTTACGCGGCGAGGTCGTCGAGGACGGCCGGCAGTCTCGCCCCGCCCGGTCAGCCGAGGATCCGGCCGGCCGGCACGAAGCGGTGTTCTGTCGGCTTCGGCTCCTCGTAGAGCCGGCAGAAGTAGTCCGTTTCCGCCGTGCCGGTGAGCACCGCCAGTACGAAGGCAAGGCATCCCGTGTCGTGGTGTTCCCACAGGGGGCCGCGGCCTTCGTTATAGAGCACCGTCCAGTCGTCGGGGTGCCGACCGGGTCGCACCAGCCAGTACAGGAACGCTCCCGTGCCCTCCTCGAATGCCCACGGCAGGACCCTCGCCCCCGCCTCCCGCAGGCAGGCCGGCTTTTCCTCGAACTTCCACAGGGCGGGCAGGATCTCGTCCCGTTCCCTCGTCTGCGCGTGCAGGTCGCAGTCGGCGTGGGCGGAGTCGGGGGCGAGCAGCCAGATCGTGTCGTCGAAGAGGCCGGCGCCGTACGTCTCGACGAGTCGCTTGTAGTCGGCGGGCAGCGCGGTACCGAGAGCGCGCTCGGCCTTCTCCCAGTCCACTGGGGGTGGCGGATCGGTCGGCGGCGGGCAGAGGCGGACGAGCGCATCGAGAGTGATCATGGAACGGACACTATCGGCGCCCACGCCCGGAGCGGCCGGGCCGGGATCACGCCGTCAGCGGACCGAGCGGGCCCCTCAAGCCGGGGTCTGCCGTGTCGAGGGCGGCGAGGTCGCCGTCGCGCTCGGCCCGCCGGCCGGCGGCGAGATCGGCCGGAGGCGCCGCGCCGGACGGCATCCGCGGCGCCGCCGTGCGTCAACTTCGGCGCCAGGGCTCCCTGTTCTGACGAGTGGCCGCGCATGGCCGAAGACCCCCGACCCAATCCGCCGACGCGAGGTCAACCGCCGGTGTTCAAACGCCCCCGACCGGCGGGCTTCGCAGCGCCATCAGTGACCGGAGGGCGCCGCCCAGGGTCCCGAACAGCTCGTGACCCCTGAGCCACTTGTTCGCCCCACGTGCGAGTGAGCGGATACCGGGGGCTGCTTTCGGTCGGATCGTTTGACCGGCAGTTCATCACGCCGATAGTCCTTGTCCGCCTCCCCCGGGAGGGCCGTGCGGCCGATGGGGGATCGGCGCCGTCCAGCCGCTGACACGGCTCGGCTCTTCCCCCGCCGTCGTCCCGGTGGTCCGTCTCGGACGCCCGGCAGTGTGCGTCACCACCGTCCCGTCCGCCCTGTTCGACATAGGAGCCGATCATGTCCGACGCCACCCCCTCCGCCGGCGCTCGCGCGCCCCGACCGACGCGGCGCATTCGTCCGGGCACATGGACGGCCTGCCTGCTGGCCCTCGCCGGCCTGGCCGCCGGCAGCCTCGGCAGCCCCCAGCCGGCCGACGCCGCGACTCCCCACGGCAAGAAGGTGTTCGACAAGCCCCGCTTCCTCGATGGTCTCACCGTTCCCAAGGGAGTCACCCACATCACGGTGTCGCTGTGGGGGGCCGGCGGGGACGGCGGCGGCACGGACGGCGGGACGGGTGGCAGCGGCGGCGGAGGCGGCGGCGCGGCCGGCGGAGGCGGCGGAGCGGGAGGCGGCTCGGCCGGCGGTACGGGCGGAGGCGGCGGCGGAGGCGCGGGCGCCTACATCAAGTGCCTGATCCCCGTCGAGAAGTCCCGGACGTTCGCCGTCGTGACCGGAGCGGCGAGGCCCCTTCCGAGCGCCCACGCGGCTCCGGGCGCCGGCGGGCGCGGCGGCGAGGGGGCGGGCACCATCTTCGGCGGCGGCACCCAGGGCAAGGCAGGCACCCGCGGTGGCGCGGGTGCGGCACCCGCCTACCAGCCGGGCGCCACCGAGGTCTACGTGTCCGGGAATGTGGTGGCACGGGCGTCGGGCGGGCGGCACGGCGGCGTCGGGCACGCCGGCACGTCCCCCAACGGAGGTGAGGGCGGGGACAGCGGCCGTACCAGCAAGGGCGCCTCGGGCAAGAGGGGTCCCGGCGGCAGCGGCGGTGCCGGGGGCGGCGCGGGGACCGGAGGCAGTCTGGAGGAGACCGTCTGCGCCGGAATCCCCGTCCAGCGGACGGCCGGCAGTGCGGGCGGGGCGGGCGGCTCCGGAGCGGCCGGCAAGGCGGGCGGCTCCGGCCACGACGGCAGCGGAGGCTCGTCGTACGACGGCGGCCGGGGCGGTGCGGGCGGCAAGGGCGGCAAGGGAGCGGCCGGCCGCCACTACGGCTGCGGCGGCGACGGCGCCCGGGGCCCGGCCGGCGGCGCAGGCGGCGGTGGCGGCGCGGGGAGCACGAAGGAACTCGACGCGCGGGACGGTTACGCGGGCGACGCCGGAGACCACGGGAACACCGGCTCCAAGGGCTGTGACGGGGCCGTCATCGTGGAGTGGTGACCCGGCGCGGCACGCTCGCCGCTCCGGCGCCGCCAGGGGTATGACCGGCACGCCTGAGAACCGTGCGGACGACGTCATCGCCGCACTCGCACTGCTCCAAGTCACCCGTGACGCCGCGGAGTCCCTGGGGTGCGGCTGCTGAGGACCTCCGGCCGATCGGCTCGGCCGGACGGTGCCGCCCGGTCACTGGGCACGACGAACGCGCCCACCCCACGTGCACAACCTCGCCCTCGCGGCCCGACCGCCCACCGCCGACGCCCAGCGGGCTGCTGAGGTCACCGCAGGGGCCGCTTCTCTGGCGCTCTCGGGGACGTTGGAGGTGGCCCTGGTGGGCCCTGTGTGGTGGTGGAGGTCAGTGCCGATGCCGCTCGCGACGCTCGGGGGGTGGCGCCAGCCCGTCCGGGCTCTGCGTGTTCGCGCGGATCCGGGTGTAGGAGGTCCGGGTGGAGGGGACGTGGCGCTGCTCGGCGGGCGGGAGCTGCCGGGAGGGCCACCGTGAGGCGGAGTTCTCGGAGCCGCGCGGGGCCACCGTCCTGGCCCTCCGCCGCTGCCGGCAGGCCGGAAGGCGGAGGGCGGGGGCGCGGTCAAGGGCCCGCATGGAGTGGCCTGTCTCTTAT
>NZ_JBPQTX010000485.1:0-3558 GCF_051386555.1 Streptomyces sp. URMC 126 | reverse complement strand
CTGCTCGTCCTCCCCGTCCGGCTCATCCCCTACCCGGCCCCCGGTCTCTCCGCCCGCCCGGCCCGTCTCAGCGTTCCTGCGCCGCCAGCCGCGCGGCGATGGCGGCCCGGAGGTCCTTCTTCGACACCTTGCCGACGCCGGTCTGCGGGAAGGCGTCCGTGAACTCCACCCGGTCCGGGACCTTGTAGTCGGCCAGCCCCCGCCCGCGGATGAACTTCTTCAGCGCCGCGGACCGCACCGGTTCCGCGCCGTCCCGCAGTACCACGTAGGCGCAGGTGCGCTCGCCGAGGTAGGGGTCGGGCATGGAGACCACGGCGGCGTCGTGCACCGAGGGATGGGCGAGGATGTGGTTCTCGATCTCCTCGGCGGCGACCTTCTCGCCGCCCCGGTTGATCTGGTCCTTGGCCCGTCCCTCGACGACGAGGTAACCGTCCTCCGTGAGGCGGACGATGTCGCCGGTGCGGTAGAAGCCGTCAGGAGTGAAGGACGTGGCGTTGTGTTCGGGGGCGCGCCAGTAGCCGCGGATGGTGTACGGACCACGGGTGAGCAGGTGCCCGGTCTCGCCCACGGGCAGGTCGCGGTCCTCGTCGTCCACGACGCGGATCTCGTCGTCGGGAGAGATCGGCCGGCCCTGCGTGCCGACGATCGTCTCCTCCGGGTCGTCCAGGCGCGTGTAGTTGACCAGGCCCTCGGCCATGCCGAAGACCTGTTGGAGGGTGCAGCCGAGGGAGGGCCGCACCCGTCGGGCGGCCTCCTCGCTGAACTTCGCCCCGCCCACGAGCAGCACGTCGAGGCTGGACAGGTCGTACGGGGTGGCGGGCGCGGCCTCCGTCCACACGAGGGCGAGCGGCGGCACCAGGCCGGTGATGGTCACGCCCTCGCGCTCGATGAGCGGGAACGCCACGTCGGGGCTGGGGCGCGGCGCGAGCACCACGCGGGCGCCGGCGTACAGGGCGCCCAGCGTGCCGGGGCTGCTCAGCGGGAAGTTGTGGGCGGCGGGCAGGGCGCAGAGGTAGACGCTGTGCTCGTCGACCCGGCAGATCTCGTTCGAGCCGCGCAGCGAGTAGATGTAGTCGTCGTGCGTGCGCGGGATGAGCTTGGGGACTCCGGTGGAGCCGCCGGAGAGCTGGAGGAACGCCAGGTCGTACGGCTCCGGTCCCTCGACGAGCTCGTCGAGGGGCTTGACGGGCTCCCGGGGCACGTCGGCGAGCGCGGTGTGCGGGCCGGGGTCGCCGACGACGAGCACGTGCCGCAGGGTGGGCACGTCGGCCCGGACCCGGGAGGCGAGGTCGCGGTGGTCGAAGCCGCCGGCCACGTCCGGGATCACGTACGCCGCGGCCTCGGTGAAGGCGCAGAAGTGCCGGATCTCGCTGTCGCGGTGCGCGGGCAGGGCGAACACCGGCAGCGCGCCGATGCGGAACAGGGCGAAGACGACCTCGAAGAACTCGGCGACGTTCGGCAGTTGGACGACGACGCGGTCGCCCTTGCCGATGCCGAGGGCCAGCAGCCCGGCGGCCATCCGGTCGGCTCGCCCGTCGAGCTCCCCGTACGTCCAGCGGCGGGTGGTGGAGCCGTCCGGCGCCGGGCCGGGGTCGATGATCGCCACCCGGTCGGGGTGGGCGGACGCGCGGTCGCGCAGCATCCGGCCGAAGGTCTCGCCGCGCCAGTAGCCGGCGGCGCGGTAGCGCTCGGCGAACTCGGCGGGGTAACCGGGGGCGTCGGCGGTTCCGGTTGCGGTCCGCGTTGCGGTTTCGGTTGCGGTTTCGGTTGCGATTCCGCGGTCCCCGTCACCGGTCGCCTCCGGGGCGGTCGCCGCCCGTGCCCCGGCCGGAGCGGCGGCCGTCGCGAGGCCGGTCATGACGTCGTCGTTCATGACGTCGTTGGTGTCCGTCACTGGTCAACTCCCACAGCCTGCAAGAACGTACGGAACTTGGCACCCGTCTCGGCGGTCTCCGCCTCGGGGTCCGACTGCTCGACCACGCCCGCCCCGGCGAACAGCCGCAGCCGCCGGTCGGCCGGTTCGGCCTCGGCGCAGCGGATGGTGACGACCCACTCGCCGTCGCCGTTCGCGTCACCCCAGCCGACCATGCCGGTGAAGGCGCCGCGGTCGAAGGGTTCGAGCTCCCCGATGACGCGGCGGGCGGTGTCCGTCGGGGTTCCGCAGACGGCGGGGGCGGCCGGTTCGGCGTGGAGGGTGGTGGAGAGGTGCCACATGGTGGCCGTGCGCACGAGGGTGGGGCGGTCGGGGACGTCGAGGGAGCGGCAGTACGGGGCGAGCGCCTCACGGATCGCGTCGACGACCATGGCGTGCTCGTGCAGATCCTTCTCGGACTCCAGCAGGGCCGCCGCCCGGCGGACGTCCTCGGCCAGGTCGGCGCTGCGCGGTGTCGAGCCGGCGAGGGGGTTGGTGACGATGCGTCCGCCGCGCTTGGAGACGAGCAGTTCGGGACTGGCCCCGAGCAGGGTCCGGCCGGAGCCGGAGGGAACGGCGAAGGTATAGCCGGAGGGGTCGCGACGGGCGAGGCGGTCGAGCAGCGCGGGGAGGTCGAGGTCGCGGGAGGAGGTGAGGCGGAGGGTGCGGGCGAGGACGACCTTGCCGAACTCGCCGTCCTTCATCCGGCGTACCGCTTCGGCGACGGCCGCGGCGTAGACGGCGGGCTCGGGCTCCGGGCGGACGTCCCAGTCGGCGACGGGCGGGGGCGCGGCGGGCAGCGCCATGAGCGGGTCGGCGGCCGGTGAGGGGCCGGTGCGGACGGTCTCCGGGACGGCGAGGACGGCCGGGGCGTTCCGGTCGAAGGGCACGGCCCCGATGACGAGCGGCGCGGCGTGGCCCGCACGCCGCTGGGCCTCCAGGGTCTCGGCTACGCGGCGGGCCAACGGCGCGTCGCCGTGCGGGACTTCGGCGCGCACGCCGTGAGCGAGGAGGGTGCGGGTGGGCGAGGCGAAGAAACGGGAGCCGCGGGGGTCGTAGGCGGCCAGGAGCTCGGTGGCCGCGCCGACGGTACGGCGGTCGGGGCCGGCCGCTGCCATGCCCGGCACCGCTGCCGTGCCCGGCACCGCTGCCATGCCCGGCACCGCCGCGCTGCCGGCCGCCGCGCGGCTCGCCGTCGCGCCGTCGGCCGCCACGGCGTCGGCCGTCACGCCGTCGGTCGTCACGCCGTCGGCCTCCGAGTCGGCACCGCGCGGCCGGCTCGCGGCGGGGGCGTCCTGGCCGGGGCGGGCGGCCGATCCGGGGCGGCCGGCGGCACTGCCGACGGCGTCGCCGCTCACGCCGACGCCGTCGGCGGTCCGCACATCGTCCCGCCGTCCCCGCCCGTCACACGAAGTCTCCGCGGCCGACCGGCCGACGGGCGACGCCGATGACGCAGGTGAAGCGGGTGACTCCGACGCCGGTGACGCGGGTATCGCGCCGTCGGCGCCGTTCCGGCCGACGGGCCCGCTCGGCGGGGCGGTGACGTGCTGAGCCGTGGTCACCTACTGCTCCGTTCCTCCGGCGCGGGTGGGCACCGGGTGTGGGGGTGGGGGTGAGTGCCGGCCGCCGGCGGTCCGGGTGCGGGA
>NZ_JBPQTX010000484.1:0-3589 GCF_051386555.1 Streptomyces sp. URMC 126 | reverse complement strand
GTTGTGTATAAGAGACAGGAGTGGGCGGGATGTCGGTGGGGTGTGAGTGGTGAGTGGTGCGAGTGGTGAGCGGTGTGACCGGTGCGAGTGGTGAGCGATGCGAGTGGTGAAAGCGGTGCGAGAGGGAGTGACGTTCTGATGTGGTCGGGCCAGTGGGTGAC
Organism: Streptomyces sp. URMC 126; assembly: GCF_051386555.1. Taxonomy (NCBI): domain Bacteria; kingdom Bacillati; phylum Actinomycetota; class Actinomycetes; order Kitasatosporales; family Streptomycetaceae; genus Streptomyces; species Streptomyces sp. URMC 126. Next base: position 3,428 of record NZ_JBPQTX010000484.1, on the reverse strand, counting down.
CGATCGGCTCGGCGTACGGCTGGAGGGCGACGCGGAGCTGTCCGGGCTGCTCGGCCTGGCCCTGCGCCGCAACCCCAAGCGGGCACACCTGCTCGTCTCGAACGTCCTCGGCAAGCACGTGCCGCAGCGCCCGTCCGTCGTCCACGGCGCGGGGCTGGACCTCGGGCGCCGGGTACGGGCGCTGCTCGGCGAGGCGGAGGCCGCCCGTGCGGTCGTCCTCGGCTACGCCGAGACGGCCACCGGCCTCGGCCACTCGGTCGCCGACGGCCTGGGCCTCGCGCCCTACCTGCACTCCACGCGCCGCCCGGTGGCCGGCGTCGCCCCGGCCGGCGGCTTCGAGGAGGAGCACAGCCACGCCACGTCCCACCTGCTGCTGCCCGAGGACCCGCGCTTCTTCGCGAACGAGGGCCCGCTGGTGCTCGTCGACGACGAGCTGTCCACCGGCCGTACGATCCGCAACACCATCGCCGCCCTGCACGGCCGGCGCCCGCGCGACCGGTACGTCGTCGTCACCCTCGTCGACCTCCGCCCGGCGGAGGAGCGCGCCGCGCTGGACGCCTTCGCGGCGGAGCTCGGGGCCCGGGTGGACGTCGTCGCCCTGGCGTCGGGAACGGTGGCGCTGCCGGAGGGCGTGCTCCGGCGGGGGCGGGAACTGGTGGAGGAGTGGGAGGGCGCGCTCCGGCGGGGGCGGGAGCTGGAGGAGGAGTCGGAGGGCGCGGCGGTCGCTCCCGTCGGTGGGAGCCCCGCCGCCCCGGAGCGGATCGACCTCGCCTGGCCGGTCGGCCTGCCCGACGGGGGCCGGCACGGCTTCACCCCCGGACACCGGGCCCGGCTGGAGGACGCGCTGCCGCGCATGGCCGGACGGATCGCGGCGGCGCTGCCGGAGCCGTGCGGGGACGGGGCCGGGAGCCGGCGCGTCCTCGTGCTGGGCACCGAGGAGCTGATGTACGCGCCGCTGCGGATCGCCGGGGCGCTGGAAGAGCGCCTCGCGGGCGCGGGCGCGGGCGCGGGCGTGGGCGCGGGCGTGGGCGCGGGCGTGGGCGTGGGCGTGGGGGCTGAGGCTGAGGCGGGCGCTGAGGCTGAGGCTGTGGCGGGCGCGGAGGTGCTTGGGGAGCGCCTCGCGGGCACGGAAGTGCTGTTCTCCACCACGACCCGGTCGCCCGTGCTGCCCGTGGACGACCCCGGTTACGCGATCCGTACCCGTCTCGTCTTCCCGGCGCACGACGCGCCCGCCGACGGCCCCGCCGACCGCTACGCCTACAACGTCGCGGGCGCCGGCTTCGACGCGGTCGTCGTCGTCACCGACTCGACGGGCGACACCCCCGCCCTGCACGCACCCGGCGGCCTGCTGGACCGGCTCGCCGCGCACACCCGGAAGGTCCTGCTGGCCGTGATCCCGTCCCACCGCGCCCCCGGCGAGCCCCTGCGCGGGCCCGCTTTCTCCTCCTACGCGCCGGAGGACGTCGGCTGGCTGCTCCAGGACCTGTCGTCCGTCGCGCTCGAAGCGCCCATCGAGGAGCGGGAGGAGGCGATCCAGAACGGCGGCGCGCACTACGCGGAGTCGCTGCCCGTCGAGTACCAGCCGTCCGAGCGCTACCAGGAGCTCTACGCCGCCGCCCTGGAATCCTCCGCCGGCCGGCTCGCCCGGGCCGTGGGCGCGGTCACCGAGACCGTGCTCGCGGAGCGGTCCCCGCGCCCGGTGCTGGTCTCGCTGGCCCGCGCCGGCACCCCCGTCGGCGTCCTGATGCGCCGCTGGGCGCGGCACGCGCACGGCCTGGACCTGCCGCACTACGCCATGTCCATCGTGCGCGGCCGGGGTATCGACACCGCCGCGCTGCGCTGGCTCGCCGACCACCACGACCCGGCCGACGTCGTCTTCGTCGACGGCTGGACGGGCAAGGGTGCGGTCACCCGGGAACTCGAACAGGCCCTGCGGGGAACGGAGTTCGACCCGCGCCTCGCCGTCCTCGCCGACCCCGGCCACTGCGTGGAGACGTACGGCACGCGGGACGACTTCCTCATCCCGTCCGCCTGCCTCAACTCGACGGTCTCCGGCCTGATCTCGCGGACCGTGCTGCGCGCCGACCTCGTCGGGCCGGGCGACTTCCACGGCGCCAAGTTCTACCGCGAGCTGGCGGACGCCGACGTCTCCCGCGCCTTCCTCGACACCATCGCCGCCCGGTTCGCGGAGGTCGAGGAGGGCGTCGCCCACGACGCCAAGGAGCTCGCGGGCGCCGACCGGACCCCGACCTGGCGGGGCTGGGCGGCGGTCGAGCGGATCAGCGAGGAGTACGGGATCCACGACGTGAATCTGGTCAAGCCCGGCGTCGGCGAGACCACCCGCGTCCTGCTGCGCCGCGTCCCCTGGAAGATCCTCGCCGAGCGGGGCGCGGGCGCCGACCTCGACCACGTCCGGCTGCTGGCCGCCCAGCGCGGGGTGCCGGTGGAGGAGGTCGAGGGGCTGCCGTACAGCTGCGTCGGCCTGGTCCACCCGCGGTACACGCGCGGTGCGACGGGAACCGACGGGCGGGCGGTCAAGTCCTCGTGAAGGTGAACTCAGTGAATGCCCCCGCCTCCTTCGCCGGCGCGCTCGTCGCCAGCGACCTCGACCGCACGCTCATCTACTCCGCCGCCGCCCTCCGGCTCGGGGCGGAGGACGCGCGGGCACCGCGTCTGCTGTGCGTGGAGGTGTACGAGGGGAAGCCGCTGTCCTATGTGACGGAGACGGCCGCGGCGCTGCTCGACGGCCTCGCCCGCACCGGCGCGTTCGTGCCCGCCACCACGCGGACGCGGGCGCAGTACGGCCGGATCCGGCTGCCCGGGCCCGTACCCCGCTTCGCGGTCTGCGCCAACGGCGGCGAGATCCTCGTCGACGGCGAGCCGGACACCGGCTGGCGGGAGCGGGTGCGGCGGGCCGTCGCCGCGGAGTGCGCGACGCTCGACGAGGTGCGGGCGCGGCTGGTGGCGACGGCGGACCCGGCGTGGCTGCTGCGCGAGCGGACCGCCGAGGACCTGTTCGCCTACCTGATCGTCGACCGGGAGCGGCTGCCCGTCGCGTGGGTGAAGGAGCTCGCCGAGTGGGCCGGCGAGCGTGGCTGGAACGTCTCGCTCCAGGGCCGCAAGATCTACGCCGTCCCGCGGCCCGTGACCAAGAGCGCGGCGGTCGCGGAGGTCGCCCGCCGCACCGGCGCGGAGGTCGTGCTGTCCGCCGGCGACTCCCTGCTCGACGCCGACCTGCTGCTCGCCGCCGACCGCGGCTGGCGCCCGGGCCACGGCGAGCTGGCCGAGACGGGGTGGGGGGCGCCGCACGTCACGGGGCTGGAGACGGTCGGTGTCGCGGCGGGCGAGGAGATCGCGCGGGCGTTCGCGGAGGCGGTGGGAGCGGCGGTGCCGGCTGCTGGGTGACCGGGTGTGAGGTGGGGTGGCGG
>NZ_JBPQTX010000483.1:0-3618 GCF_051386555.1 Streptomyces sp. URMC 126 | reverse complement strand
CCCCCCCGGCCGCCGCGGCGGCCCCGGCCGGCCCGCCGCGCAGCCACACCAGCGCGACGACGGCGGAGAGCAGACCGATCCCGGCGGTCACCCACATGGTGGTCTGCAGGGCGTCGAGGAAGGCGTCCGACGCCCGGTCGAGAATGGTCCGGGCCGACCGGACCGCCGGCAGCAGCTCCCTGAGCTCCGCCTGCGAGGCCGCGTCCCGGGCTCCTTGGAGCTCCTTCGCCCGGGCGACCGCCTCCTGGAGCGCCCCCGCCGTACTCCCGAGGGAGTCGCCGGCCTGGTCGCGGACGGAGGCGGGCAGCGGGTCGGTGGCGTCGCCGAGCTTGTGCCGGTACACCGCGCCGAGGACCGCGCCGAGCACGGCGATGCCCAGGGCGCTGCCGACGTGCCGCGCGGTGTTGGCGAGGGCGCTGCCGGCGCCCGCCTTCTCCTCGGGGACCATGGCGACGGTCGCCGCCATGGCCGCGGAGAACGCGAGGCCGAAACCGAGTCCGCCGATGAACTGGGACGCGCCGAACCGCCAGATGGGCGTCGACGCGCCGAGCAGGCCGATCAGCCCCAGCCCCACGGACATCAGCACCGCGCCCGCCGCGATGGCCGAGGCGGCGCCGATCCGTTTGACGAGGGCGTCGCTCACCCCGGCGCTGATCATCGAGCCGACGGCGAGCGGCAGCATCAGCAGCCCGGAGTCCAACGGGCTGTAACCGCGCAGGATCTGGAGGTAGAAGACGACGACGAAGCTGGCGCCCATCGCGGTGAAGAAGATGACCGCGAGCGCGCCGGAGCCCGCCGCGAACCGCGGCCGGCGCAGCAGCCCGAGGTCGACGGCCGGGTTGGCGGCCCGTCCCTCCACCTTCGCCAGGACGGCGTAGAGCACGACGCTCGCGACCAGCGGCACCCAGACGACCGGCTCCGCGAGGGTGGAGCGTTCGCCGCCCTCGATGATGCCGAACACCAGGGCGCCGGTGGCCGCGGTGGAGAGCAGGACGCCGGGGAGGTCGATCCGGGCGGTGCTGTTGCCGCCGCGGTTCTCCGGCACGCAGAAGACGATCAGGCCGATCGCCACCAGCACGAACGGCACGTTCACCAGCAGGGCGGAGCCCCACCAGAAGTGCTCCAGCAGGGCGCCGCCGATGATCGGGCCGGCCGCGATGCCCACGCCGGCCGCTGCCGACCAGAGGCCGATCGCCTTGGCCCGCTCGTGCCGGGGCACGGCGGTGGTGATCACGGCCATGGTGCAGCCGGGCACCACCGCGGCGCCGACGCCCATCGCGGCGCGCCAGCCGATGAGCTGGCCCGCGCTCCCGGACCACGCACCGGCCGCGGAGACCAGGGCGAAGAACACCAGCCCGGCAACCAGCACCTTGCGCCGCCCGTAGCGGTCGCCCAGCAGTCCGGCGGTGAGCAGCAGGGCGGCGAAGGTGAGCGTGTAGGCGTCCATCGACCACTGGAGCGAGGCGTTGGAGGCGTCCAGGTCCTTCTGGATGGAGGCCAGTGCCACGGTCAGGACGGTGTTGTCCATGACGGCGATGAACATGCACAGCGACATCGCCCCGACGATCAGCCACCTGCGGGGCTGACCGGCCTCCGGGGATCCGGTGGCCGTACCGCTCTCGGTCTCGGTTGTCATCTTTCCTCTCAGCGGGTCGGCCGGACGGACGGCACGGTGCGCGGGAAGCACGGAAACGGGAAGGGGAGCCCGCGCACCACGCCCTCGCGGCCGGTTGACGTGACCGCTACGTCCAGGTGCCGTAACCGATGCCGTCGGCGTCCTTGAGCAACTGCTCGCGGAGCATGACGCGGCGCACCTTCCACGTGGCGGTTCGGGGGAACTCGTCCCACCGGATGTGGATGGGCTCGGCCATCTCCGGCAGGTCCGCGGTGGCCGCGCGCCACTGCGCCTCGGTCACCGGCTGGTCGAACTGGGAGCTGTAGACGGGCTGCGGCTTGCCGCCCGCGACGGCCAGGATGATGACCTCGGTGGTCCGGGGCAGCCGGTCCAGCAGCACGTCCTCGATCTCCAGGGCGCTGGCGCCGGGGATCCGGTCGACCTCGCGGTCGATGAGCCGGACGGCGCCGATGCGGTTGATCACCGCCATGTCGCCGAGGTTCCACCACTCGCCCTCGCGCTTGAGGTCGTGCCGCTCCTTCTCGCCGACGTAGGTGAGGCAGCGGCCCGGCGCCGAGAACTGGATCAGGCCGACCTCGCCGCGGCGCACCGGGCTGCCGGTGTCCGGGTCGACGGCGCGCACCTTGCCGAAGCCCGGGACGGGCCACCCGAGGATCTGGGTGGGCGGCGGCCGGTGGCCGCGCCGCTTCACCGAGCCGCGCAGGTACGGGCGGATGGCGACGGCGCCGGCCTCGGTCTGGCTCCAGGACTGCACCCAGACCGGCAGCTTCCGCTCCGTGGCGGCGAGGAAGGTGCGCACGGTGCGGGTGTGGATGGCGTCGAAGGAGTTGACGAAGACGCGCACGTTCTGGAACGGCTTGGCCGGGTCCTGCGCCAGCTCCTCCCAGGCGAGGAAGGCGTTGGGCAGCGTCTCGACGAGCGTCGGCTTGTGCTCGACGAGCAGCTCGCGGACGACCGGCGACAGCGGGTCGGACATCATGACGAGCTTCGGCGCGACGGTCGCCAGCGGCAGCAGGCCGGTGATGATGCGCTGGTGGGAGTACGGCTCGCAGAACGCGACGGTGTCGTCGTCCCGCAGCCGGAAGAACGGCCACCGCTCGGCCTCGACCAGCCCCAGCGAGTACAGCGACTCGGCCGAGTGCAGGACGAGTTTGGGGACGCCGGTGGTGCCCGAGGTGTGAGTGATGACCATCGGCTCTTCCCAGGCGCGGAGCCGGGGTTCGACGACCGGGCCGCCGCGCAGCCCGTCGAAGGAGACGACGTCGGGACGGTCCTCGGGGGCGTCGTCGACGACGGCCGTCTTCTCGGTGAGCTCGGCGACGGTCTCCTTGTCGAGGCCCATCCGCCCCAGCGCCTGCCGGTCCGTGATCAGGAAGGGCTTCTCCAGCCGGCCGAGCATCACCGCGAGCGTGCGCGCGTCGTGGTGGTCGGTGATCAGCGCGGGGACGGCGCCGATCCGCGCGGCGGCGGAGGCGAGCAGGGCGACGTCGAGGTGGTTGCGCTTCACGACGGCGACGCGGTCCCACTCCCGTACGCCCAGGGCGTGGAGGCGGGACGCGAGGTCGTCGACGAGCGCGGCCCACTGGAGGTAGCTGCGCTCCAGCGGGCCCTCGCGGTCGACGTCGGGGGCGCGGTCGACGATGACCGGGTTGCGGGGGTGGCGCTGGGCGGCGAGGTGCCAGACCTCGCCGATGCGGCCGGTGATGGGGACTCGGGAGAAGGGGGTGAGGCGTTTGCGGTAGCGGGTGGGGGCGTAGTCGGTGAGGAACGCTGGGCGCTTGGCCTTTGTTGTTTCTGCGGTCATTGGGTCCACCTGTGGTTGTGAGTGAACGTTGCTGTGGGGGGTGTTGGGTGCCCCTGTCCCGCCCTTTCACCGTTTCCTGGGGCTGTGCCCCAGACCCCCTGAGCGCGCCTGCGGCGCGCGTCCTCAAGCGCCGGACGGGCTGAGTTCCGCGCTCGGGCGCGCTGTCCAGCCCGTCCGG
>NZ_JBPQTX010000482.1:0-3619 GCF_051386555.1 Streptomyces sp. URMC 126 | reverse complement strand
TCGTCCGCGACCCACGCTCGCCCCTGACGGGCCGATCACCTGCTGCGCTGACCACGACGACTTGCTCCGCCTCGTCCGCGACCCACGCTCGCCCCTGACGGGCCGATCACCCGCTGCGCCGACCACGACGACCTGCTCCGCCTCGCCCGCGAGGGATACTCGCTCGTTCCCCGGCCGCCTCAGGAAACCCCGGGCCGACGCCGGCCCGGCGCGCGGACCACGTCCCAGGGCGAACGGATCGAGAACACCGTTTCCGAAGCCACCGGGCCTGAAGCCACCGGGCCGTGAAGCCACCGGGCTCGAAGCCGCCGGGCTCGAAACCACCGGGCTCAAAAAACCACCCCCGCGTACTCAGACCCGCCCGGCCCCCGGGCCGCCCGCACCGCAGGAATCCACCGTCACCGCCACCGCGCACGCCCGCTCCCGCCCCAGCCCGGAGGACTTCTTCGGCCCGTCGCAGCCCTGCGCCGCCGCGATGCCCAGCGCCACCAGCAGCGTCACCACCACGAAGACGATCAGCCGCTGCCGCAGCAGCCGGGGATCGCCGCCGGTACGCCGGCCGGTCGCCCCGCCACCCGTACGGGAGCCGTTGCGGGGCCGGGACGCGGGCCGCGCGGCCGGCCGGTCGGGGCGCCGCTGCCGCAGCGGCCGGGTGGCCGGCGGCCGGGCGGGGGCGGCGCTGCCCTGCGCGGCGGCCGCCGGGCGCGGCTCCGTGGGCTGGTGGGCGTGGTCCGCGGACCGCCGGGCCGGGGGGCGCTCGGCCTCCCGCCGGGACGGCACCCGGCGGGCGTCCGGCAGCCCGTGCGCCTCGCGCGCCGCGATCTCCTTCAGCCGCAGCGACAGCTGGAGCGTGCTCGGCCGCTCCTCCGGATCCTTCGCCAGGCAGGCGAGGATGAGCGGAGCCAGCGCGTCCGGCACGCCCATGAGCTGCGGCTCCTCATGGACCACCCGGTAGAGCATGACCTCCGAACTGCCCTGCCCGAAGGGGGAGTCCGCGGTCGAGGCGTACGCCAGCGTGGCGCCCAGCGCGAAGACGTCCGTCGCCGGCGTCACCGTCGCGCCCCGCACCTGCTCCGGCGCCAGGAAGCCCGGCGAGCCGACGGCCGTGCCCACGTGCGTCAGCGTGCTCGCCCCCGTCGCCCAGGCGATGCCGAAGTCGATGATCCGCGGGCCCTTGGGGGAGAGCAGGATGTTGGACGGCTTCAGGTCCCGGTGGACCACCCCGGCGTCGTGCACCGCGAGCAGCCCCTCGGCCAACGCGGCCCCGATCGACGCCGTCTGAGCCGCCGACAGGGGACCCTCCTCGGTCACCTTGTCGTGCAGCGAGGGCCCGGGCACGTACTGCGTCGCGAACCACGGCCGCTCCGCGTCCAGATCGGCGGCCACCAGCCGCGCCGTACAGCCGCCGCGGATGCGCCGCGCGGCGGACACCTCGCGCGCGAAGCGCGAGCGGAATTCCTGGTCCTCGGCGAGATCCGGCCGGATCACCTTCAGTGCCACCCGCTGGCCGCGCTTGTCCGAGCCGAGGTACACCACGCCCATGCCGCCCGCGCCCAGCCGGCGGTGAAGCCGGAACGAGCCGACGACACGCGGGTCCTCGCGCCGGAGCCGCATCATCGTCATCTTCATCCCCGCTGCCGGTCCGTCTGACGAGCCACAGCTTACGGATTGCCGGGCGGCCGTGCTGAGAGGCCGCGCATGCGTCGGCCATCGGATGACCGGTTCCGCCGCGCGACCGCGCCCGCCCCCTCTCCGGCGCCCGCCCCGGTCCCGCCCGCCGGCCACCGGCCGTAAAGATCCCGAAGAGGCACGGGGATTGACGGCCCGACGGGTGGCACCGCGCGGGCGGGGGACCCGGGTGGGCCCGCCGCTCGAACACCTGACACGGCGTCGGTCCGGGCCGCCCCCGGCGCCACGGCGACGGGAAACCGGGACACCCGGGACGTGAGGCAGATCACTCCCAGGTGCCCCCCCCGAGGGAGGGCCCGGCCGCCCGACCCCCAGGCGACCCCGAGGCGACCCCGGGGAACCGCTCCTCTGTTCTCCACCCAGGGGAGTACCGGCCCCGCCCCGCCCTCCTCCTCGCGGAGGCGGTGCAAGGGGTACGAAGGCATGACGTCCGGCCGTCTCCCGGCGCCTAGTGTGGTGACCAAGCGACGGGCGAGCCACTCGTCCCCCGAGGTCGGACGCCCGTCGCTGCCGACATCGGCACATGGCCGGGCGGCCCGCCCACGGCGCGGCCGCACCGGGCGGGGCGGGGTCCGGCAGGACCGGGAGGGAGGGGCGGCATGGCCCAGGCGGTACGACGCGCGATCCGCGCACCCCGGCGGGCGGACGCCCACCGGAGCCTCCCCGACCTGCCCGGCCGCCCCGCCGACCGGCGGCACCCGCTGGTCGCGCTGGCCATGGTGCTGCCCTGCGCGGCCGTCCTGGCCGTCGCCTTCGGCGGCTGGGACGCCGTCGTCACCCAAGCGTCGTCCGTGGCCGGCATGCTGGGGCGCTGAGCGCCCGGGCTCCCGGAAGAGCGGTCCGGGTCGGGGACGGGCCGGCCATAGCCCCGTGGGGACGGGGGTGCGGCGGACGGCATGACGGGCCGGGTACCTGGGGAGGTGCCCGGCCCGTCCTTTGCTCCCCGGCCTGTCCCTGTTGCCGGGCGCACCGGCACGACAAACGGCCGGAGGCCGGAGCTCATGGCCCCGGCCTCCGGCCGATCATGGTGCGCGATACTGGGATTGAACCAGTGACCTCTTCCGTGTCAGGGAAGCGCTCTCCCGCTGAGCTAATCGCGCGGGAAGGTCCGTGAAGACCTTGGTGGACGATACTGGGATTGAACCAGTGACCTCTTCCGTGTCAGGGAAGCGCTCTCCCGCTGAGCTAATCGTCCGGGAGGGTGTGCTGCGTGCGCGATACTGGGATTGAACCAGTGACCTCTTCCGTGTCAGGGAAGCGCTCTCCCGCTGAGCTAATCGCGCGGGAAGGTCCGCGAGGACCTTGGTGGACGATACTGGGATTGAACCAGTGACCTCTTCCGTGTCAGGGAAGCGCTCTCCCGCTGAGCTAATCGTCCTTGGAGGTGGAGACGGGATTTGAACCCGTGTAGACGGCTTTGCAGGCCGTTGCCTCGCCTCTCGGCCACTCCACCAGGAGTGCGGGGGGTCGGGAAGATCCCCCTACTCGAGCGGACAACGAGACTCGAACTCGCGACATCCACCTTGGCAAGGTGGTGCTCTACCAACTGAGCTATGTCCGCATGCTCCCCCCGGACCGTGATCCGGAAGTTGCCCCGCCGTTTCGCTTCCGCGTCCCGGCGACGTGTTGAACTCTAGCGGATTCCCGCGCCAGCTCAAATTCCGTTTCCGCAGCGTGCTGCCCCCCTTCCACCGTTTCCTCCGCCCGGCCCGGAGCGGGGCACCGGCCCATAGACTCGTTGACGTGCATGACCTCCCTCCGATGGCCCGCTTCGGCGGCCTCCTCGCCACCGATCTGCGCGACGTCACCAGCGACCCCGAGGCCCTCGACTCCCGGGGCTGGTGGGTCGTGGTCGCGGGCTTCGAGGGAGACGTACGGTGCGCCCGCTTCGGCGACGTACGCCCCGCGCCCCTGCCCGCCCCCGGACGCT
>NZ_JBPQTX010000481.1:0-3640 GCF_051386555.1 Streptomyces sp. URMC 126 | reverse complement strand
CTTCAGGGGGCTGGTGGTGCGGGTGGCGGCGGGAGGGGCGGGTGCCTTCCCGCCGGATTCCGTCGCCTCCCTTTCCGTCGTGGCGCGGGGACTTCCGCTTCTGTCTGTCGTGGCACGGGACTTCCCGCTCTGCCGTGGCACGGGACCTCCTGTGATGACACCGGGATTACCCGGCGGCCCGACGCCCGGGTCTCTTACGGGTGATCCCTGACGGCGGGAACCCCGCCGGACCGCCCGCCCGCCGACCATGGAGGGGTGGAAGGCCGCCGTGAAGCCCCGCCCCTGGTCCGCTGCCGCGCCTGTGCGAACCCGCTGTGGTGGGACATGACGCCCGTCCCCGGACTCGCGCCGGGGTGGTACTGCTCCGCCTGCAAGCACCCGCCGGAGCGCTACCGCAACACGGCCGCCGCCGCCCCGCTCTGCCCTGAGGGCTGCCCCAGCGCGATCGTGGAGACCGCGGCGAACGGAAGCCGCCGCTTCATCTGTCACCGGTCGTGACCGGAGGGTCGCCTGCGGGTGACCGCACCGGTCGTGCGCAACGGCGTACGACGGCACCCGGATTCGTCCGCTCCCGGCGGCGGGGGTGGAATGGGTCCATGACGGAGACCCCCACCGGCCCGGACGCGGGCCCGCCGCCGGAGATCCGCGCGGCCCTCGGCGCGCACACCACCCTCACCCTCGCCTACGGCGACGACGAGGGGCCACAGGCGTGCGCCGTGTTCTACGCGATGGGCAACGGCCTTTCGGGCGAGCCTGGTTCGGCTTCCGGGGTACACGGCGGCGAGCGTGGTGAAGAAGGTGGAGGAGGCGCGGGGTTTTCCCTCGTCTTCGTCACCTCCACCACCACGCGTCACGGCCGGGCCCTCGCGTCCGGGAACGCCCGCGTCGCCTTCACCGTGCAGCGCGACGACCAGGAGTGGACCGCCCTCACCGGCGTCCAGGGCCGTGGCACCTGCCGCCTCCTCGACGGCGAGGACCGCGCGGCGGCCTGGGACGCCTACCGCACCCGCTTTCCCTACGTGGAGCGTTCGGAGCGGCTGCGGCAGGCCATGGAGCGCGCCGAGCTGTGGGAGCTGCGCCCCGACTGGCTCCGACTCGTCGACAACGGACGGGGGTTCGGGCACCGGACGGAGTGGCGCCGGTAGCGGCACCGCTGCTGAGGAGGCGTGAGATTTGCGGTGCCAAACGGCAGGAAGGCGTGCCCAGCCGGTCGGATGATGAGAAAAGTAGGCACTCATACGGCGGGTACGGGGTGGAGCCCGGCCGGATCTCTCGTAGAGTTTTCGCGTGGGATCACTGCGCAATCCGATCGGGCCGCTTCCCTCCTCCATTTACTGGCGACGGAGGGGAGTTGCGCTTGCCGTGCTCGGCCTCCTCGTCCTCCTGGTGGTGTGGCTGCTCACGCTCGGCGGTGAGGACGGGCCGTCCGACGGCAAGAACGGCGCGTCCAAGGGCGGCGGTGACTCCGGTGGCGCCACGATCACGCCCGGTCCGACGCCGTCCGGCCCGCACTACAGCCAACGGCCGGGTGGCCGTGACGAGTCGAGCGGCAGCAGTGGCGGTTCGGGGAGCGGCGGCGGCAGTGGCGGCTCCGGTTCCGGCCAGGGCGGCGGCAGCGTCGGCGGTCTCGGGACGGTCGGCGGCGGCAGCGGTGGCGGAACCGGCGGTGCGGGCGGTACGGGCGGCGGCTCGGGTGGCGGCGGTTCCGCCGGAGGCGGCTCCGGGGTCGGCGGCGCCGGGGGTACGGGCAGTGGCCCGGGCGCGGGGCCGGCCGCGGGCGTGCTGGGGGCCGGTGACGCCAAGGTGCTGGCCAAGGGCTCCTCGGTGCCTGACTGCACGTCAGCTTCGTTCCGTGTGACGGTGCGCAGCGTCAAGGGCTCCTACGGGCCGGGTGAACGCCCGAAGTTCGAGATCGTGCTCAAGAACACGGGCAGTGGCGCCTGCAAGGTCGACATCGGGTCGCCGACCGCCGTCCTCAAGATCACCGACCCGGCCGGGACGCAGCACGTGTGGGCCTCCGACGACTGCCCGCGCGGTCGCGGCGAGGTGCTGGTGGAGGTGCCGGGCTCGGGCGAGACCAAGCGCACCCTGGAGTGGGACCGCAAGCGCAGTGCCCCGCAGTGCGCCGCGCCGACGGCCGGTTCCGTGGCGGTCGCGGGCACGTACCGGGTCGAGGTGAAGATCGGCGGCGTCGTCGACCAGGGGCAGTTCGTCCTGGACAAGGGCTGAGCGCCGGGCGTCGAGTCCGTACGGCGGAAAGAGTTCGTACAGCGAAAGAGGGGGTCCCGGCCGGGACCCCCTCTTTCATGACGTTCGGTTCGGGCCCTACACGTACCGTTCGAGGATCGACGACTCGGCCAGGCGGGACAGCCCCTCGCGGACCGAGCGGGCACGCGCCTCGCCGACGCCCTCCACGGCCTGGAGGTCGTCCACGCTGGCGGCCAGCAGCTTCTGCAGGCCGCCGAAGTGCTCCACCAGCCGCTCGATGATCGCGCCGGGCAGCCGCGGCACCTTGGCGAGCAGGCGGTAGCCGCGCGGCGAGACGGCCGAGTCCAGCGTCTCCGGCGAGCCGCTGTAGCCCAGGGCCCGGGCGACGATGGGCAGTTCGAGGAGCTCGGTGTGGGTGAGCGCGTCGAGCTCGGTGAGCGCCTCGGGGACCGTGCGGGTGCGCTTGGCGGTCGGCTCGGGGACGTAGTCCCGGACGACCAGGTCGCGCTCCGGCTCCACACCCGCGATCAGCTCGTCGAGCTGGAGCGAGAGCAGCCGGCCGTCGGTGCCCAGCTCGACGACGTACTCGGCGATCTCCGTGGCGATCCGCCGCACCATCTCCAGGCGCTGCGAGACGGCCGTGACGTCCCGGACGGTGACCAGGTCCTCGATCTCCAGGGCGGAGAGCGTGCCGGCCACCTCGTCCAGGCGGAGCTTGTACCGCTCCAGGGTGGCCAGCGCCTGGTTGGCGCGGGACAGGATCGCGCCGGACTCCTCCAGCACGCGCCGCTCCCCGTCCACGTACAGCGCGATCAGCCGCATGGACTGGCTCACGGAGACGACGGGGAAACCGCACTGGATCGAGACCCGCTGCGCTGTGCGGTGCCGGGTGCCGGTCTCCTCCGTGGGGATCGACGCGTCCGGCACGAGCTGTACGCCCGCCCGGACGATCTTGGTGATGTCCTTGTCGAGGATCAGCGCCCCGTCGAGCTTGCACAGCTCGCGGAGCCTGGTCGCGGTGAACTCCACGTCGAGGACGAAACCGCCGGTGCACATCGAATCGACGGTCTTGTCCATGCCGAGGACGATGAGCCCGCCCGTATTGCCGCGAAGAACGCGCTCAAGGCCGTCGCGCAGGGCCGTGCCGGGCGCGACGGCGCTCAGCGAAGCGCGCATCAGCCCGTCGGCATGGGAGCCACCGGAGCCGCCCCCGGCCCTGCCGGGGCCCGATGCCCGGTCGTTGGCTGCCACTGCACTCCTCCGGTCGCATGGTCAACGGTGGCCGCGGGCCGCCCCCGCGCCCCCGTTTCCGGTCGCGTGCTGGGGGAGGGCGGGACCAGGGGAAAGTCTACTGGCGCCGAGCCGATTGAAGAGGGGCGTCCTCCGGCCGGGCCCGCGCCGGAGCCTCCCCGGCCCCTTCCCCGGAGAGGGC
>NZ_JBPQTX010000480.1:0-3678 GCF_051386555.1 Streptomyces sp. URMC 126 | reverse complement strand
CCTCACCCCTCACCGTCACCCCGCACCCCGTCGCCTCCCCCGAGGCCGCGCTCCTCCTCCGCGAGTACCTGACCGACGTCGCGGACCGCTGGTACCTGCTGCACCACGGCCGTACCACCACTCCCGAGGAGATCGAACGGCACCTCGTCGAGGACCCCAGCGGCGACCTCACCCCACCCGACGGTGTCTTCCTGCTCGCCCGCCGAGGGGACGACCCGGCGGGCTGTGCCGGCCTGCGGAGGCTCGACGCCCGCACCGTCGAGCTCAAGCGGATGTTCGTCCGGCCCGGGCACCGCGGCCGAGGACTCGGGGACGCGCTGCTCGCCGCCGTGGCGGAGACCGCACGCGTCTGGGGCGCGGAACGGGTGGTGCTGGAGACGCGCCGCGACCTGACCGAGGCCCTGACGCTGTACGCCCGGCACGGTTACACCGCCATCGATCCTTACGCCCATGGCCCGTACACCGAGGTATGGCTGGGGAAGGAACTGAACACGATCGACGGCGCCGCCACCGCCGGTTGGCCTCACCTGACGTGAGGGCCGGGGGCCGGGACCGGGCCGAGGCCCTCTTCGCCACACTTCCGCCGTGGCCCCCTCTACGACCACTCCACGACGGCACTCACCACGGCACTCTCGGCGAACCCCAGCCGTCCTCCGAGGGCGGCGGGAGTCTAGGACGGAGACCCGCCCCCGGCCGGAAGGTGGGCAGCCACGTCGTAGTTAGCGATCCGTGCGGCCAGCGCCCGCGGGCTCACGCCATGGCCGTTGACCCGGTCAGGGTCGGCACCGGCTTCCAGCAACAGCCGGATCGTCGCTCCCTCGCCCCGAGAACAGAACACCGCCCTCGACAGCGGCGTATTGCCGTGCCGGTCCGCGACATCAACCGCCACGCCCGTGGCCAAGAGGACCTCGACGGCCGAGGGAGACCGGGCCTGAGCCGCGAAGTGCAGCGGCGTCCAGCCCGCGTCGTCGGCCGCCCCCGCGGCGGCACCTCCGGCCAGGAGCCCGCGCAGGCCATCCGCGTCCCCGTCGGCGGCCGCATGGTGCACCGCGGTCCGCCCCAGCCGGCCCCGATCCGTCATGCCGACCATCCTCACACGGTTTGACCGCCCTGCCCCTCCCCTGCCCCTCCCCCCCTGTCAGGGATGCCGGTGATCCGCCAGGGGCTGCCACCGATGCCCGTCATGCGGCTGCTCCGCGTCGGAGCCGCACAGTTCGGCGCAGAGTTCGCGGACGAGCGCGTCGAGGTCCGTGGGACGGTCGGGGGACCACCAGTCGCCGAGCAGCTCCGCGAGCGACTCCTCCCGTACCCGGAACAGGAGTTCGGCCTGGTCCCTGCCCTCGTCGGTGAGGAAGACGCGGAGCCCCTCGCGCCGGACGAGGTGACGTGATTCGAGTTGCCGGACGGCGTCCGTGACCACGCGCAACGGGACGTCGACGCGCTCGGCGAGCGCGTGCGGCTCGGCGAACCCGTGCCGCCGGGTGCGCAGCAGCAGCCAGCTCGCCGCCGGGTGCAGGTCGAGCCCGGCACGCTCGGTGATGCGCTCGTAGATCCGCTTCTGGCCCTCGCGGCTGCCGAGCACCGACAGGGCGCGGGCCACCTCGTCGTGGGAGGAGCGTTCCACGGGGTTGCTGGAGACGACCTCGCTGTGGTCGGGGGCGGTGACCCCGGCGCGCAGCGGCTCCTCGCGCAGGAACCAGGCGAGGACGAACGCGGCCAGCCCGGCGGGGACGGCGTAGAGGAAGACGTCGGTGATGGAGTCGGAGTACGCGGCGAGGACGCCGCCCTTGGCGGTGGCGGGCAGCCGGTCGACGGCGCGCGGGTCCGCGGTGAGGGTGCCGGGGTTCAGCCCCGGGGGCAGCGGGACGCCGGCGAGGGCGTCGGTGACGCGCGGGGCGAGCTTGTTGCTGAAGATCGTGCCGAAGACGGAGACGCCGAACGACGCGCCGATGGAACGGAAGAAGGTGGCGCCGGAGGTGGCGACGCCGAGGTTCTCGTAAGCGACGGAGTTCTGCACGATGAGGACGAGCACCTGCATCACCAGGCCGAGTCCGAAGCCGAACACGAAGAAGCAGACGCTCATCACCGTGGTACTGGTGGCGGGTTGGAACTGGTGCAGGAGCAGCAGCCCGACGCACATCACCGCGGTGCCGACGACCGGGAAAACCTTGTAGCGGCCCGTGCGGCTGACGATCTGCCCGGAGGCGGTGGACGAGATCAGCATGCCCGCGACCATGGGCAGCATGTGGACGCCGGAGAGCGTCGGTGTCACTCCGTGCACGACTTGGAGGAAGGTCGGCAGATAGGTCATCGAACCGAACATCGCGAAGCCGACGACGAAGCCGATCACCGAGCAGAGGGTGAAGGTGTGGTTCCGGAACAACCCTAGGGGGAGTACGGGTTCGGCGGCCCGCCGTTCGACGAGGACGAACGGCACCAGCAGGAGCACCCCCAGTACCCCGAGCCCGATGATCTGCCAGGACGACCAGGGGTAGCTGACCCCGCCCAGCGAGGTCATCAGGACCAGGCAGGTGGCCACGCCCGCGATGAGGAAGGTGCCGAGGTAGTCGATGCGGTGCGGGGTGCGGCGGACGGGGATGTGCAGCACGGCGGCGATGACGGCGAGCGCGACGATGCCCACGGGGACGTTGATGTAGAACACCCAGCGCCAGCTGAGGTGGTCGACGAACAGCCCGCCGAGCAGTGGGCCGAGCACACTCGTCCCGCCGAAGACCGCCCCGAACAGGCCCTGGTAGCGGCCGCGTTCGCGGGGCGGGACGATGTCGCCGACGATCGCCATGGAGAGCACCATGAGGCCGCCGCCGCCCAGGCCCTGGACGGCCCGGAAGGCGATCAGCTCCGGCATGTTCCGTGCGATGCCGCACAGCACCGAGCCGACCAGGAAGATCACGATGGCGGTCTGGAAGAGCTTCTTCCGGCCGTACTGGTCGCCGAGCTTGCCCCAGAGCGGGGTGGCCGCCGTGGAGGCGAGCATGTAGGCGGTGACCACCCAGGACAGGTGTTCGAGGCCGCCGAGGTCGCTGACGATCGTGGGCAGGGCGGTCGACACGATCGTCTGGTCGAGCGCCGCGAGCAGCATGCCCAGCAGCAGCGCCCCGATCGCGAGCCGGACGCTCCGGGCGGGGTGCTCGTCGCGCGGGGCGGGTGCCGTGGCCGTCGCGGCGCCCGGGGGGTCCGGGGCGCCCGGGGCAGCAGAGGCTCGGGGAGCGCTCGCGTTTCCCGGAGTTCCGGGGGCGGTCGGGCCTCCCGGGGTGCTCGGGCTTCCCGGGGTTCCCGGGATCTCCTGGGACATGGCAGCGCCTCCTCGGGGACGGGGTCCGGGGTGCGGACCGGTTCCGGCGCGTCGCCTTCCCATCGTCGTCCGAATGGCCTCCCGGGGCCTGCCGGACTACGCCGTCACGGCAGCCCCACGGGCCTGTCGCGCACCATCTGACCTGGGGGGTTGGCGCAAATGGCGGGACTTTTTGTATCTTTGGGAAACAAAGTGGTTCCGCCCGCACTCCCTGACCGGCGGGCGGAACCGCTTGTTCTCCCGCGCCTCACCTAGGCCTGCCGCGGCCACGCGACCTGGAACCTGCCGCTGCCGCGCCGTCCCCTACGTGGCGGGCGCACCCCTTCTCCGTACGAGGCCGGCCCCTCCCCTCCCCTCCCCCTACG
>NZ_JBPQTX010000479.1:0-3681 GCF_051386555.1 Streptomyces sp. URMC 126 | reverse complement strand
CTCCCCTCCCCCCCTTCACTCTGAGGACGTCTCTACCGCCCGTTCTTGCGGAGCGAGCAAGTCGCCGTGGCCGTCCGGTTCGGGTCGCTCTCCGAGCGGGCCGTGAGGGTGATCTTGCCGTTCCGTTCGGCGCCCGGCGCGGCCGCGACGGCGACATCGACGGGGACGGACGCGCCGGCCTTGGCCGTCGCCAGCCGGTTGGGCAGCCAGGCGGACCAACCGCGCCCGGAGGCGGTGGCCGACAGCCGGTACACGTCGGCCGAACGGTATCCGTCGTCGGCCTCCGCGGGACGGCCGGTGTTGGCTAGGTCGAACGTGCACCTGGCCCGGCCGTCGACCGGCCGGCCCTGCGCCGTACCGCGCCCCAGAGCGGCGCCGCGCAGTTGCGGGCCGGTCCCGTCGAGGGACTTGACGCCGACGTCGTAGGAGAGGACGCCGGACGCGTCGCGCCGGATGTCGAGGATGTAGAAGTGCAGGCGGTTGGCCCGGTCCACGTACTCGTAGGAGCTGCCGGAGTCGGCTCCCGCGTGGAAGAGGGCGTCACTGAGCTGCCGGTAGTCACCCATGGTGATCTTCTGGAGGGTGCCGTCGGGGCGCTTGAAGTCGACCATGCCGATGTCCTCGGGGTGGGCGTCGATCACCCACGCGAAGGGGGCCCGGTCGGCGTTCTTCGTCTTGCTGAGCAGTACGCCGTGGTCGGGGGTGAAGGAGTCCATGCCCATGCGGTCGACGACCTCGACGGTGTAGTTGTCGTAGCCGCCGCCGTCGCAGAGCGGGTCCTTGGCGCGGTCGCACGCCGGGGAGAGGTCACGGCTCAGGCCGACGTTGATACCGGAGAGGCCCTTTTCACCGGGTGGTGCGGAACGGGCGGTGACGCGGGCCACGACGAGCCCCTGGTTCTTGAGATCGTCGCGGTCGAGCCGGAGGACGTTCTTCTCGTCGACGATGCCGAGCTTCATCTTGTCCCGCAGGACGTGCTGGGCCCCCATGGAGCCGCCGGCGGTCGCGGGGATCCGCCAACGCGTGTGGGGGCCACCCGGTCCGTTGAAGGAGCCACGCGAGAGCATCCCCCAGATGCCGGTGTAACTACGGCTCAGGGGCGTCCCGTAGGGGTTGTTGTAGTTGTCCCCGATGCCCAGGATGTGGCTGAGCTCATGGGCGAACGTCGCCATGCCCGAGCTCTCGGCCTGGGTGGACGACCCGTTCGCCGCGTTCGGCCAGATCCGCGCCGCGGCCTGCCAGGACGTCCACGGCACGTACCGGGTCTTCGCCGCGTTGCCACCGGACGCGAGCGGGGACGGCGGCCCCCAGGCGGCGGGCACGTCCTCCGGCGACCGGAACTTCATCTGCCCGAACTCCTGCCAGGCGGACGACTCGTCCACCCCCGCCGTCAGGTAGAAGACGAAATCGAACTTCCCCGCCTGTCCGGCGCCCACATCGGCGACCCAGGCCCGCTTCCCGTCGGCCCTGATGTCCTTGCCACAGGTGTCGCCACGGGGGCAGGCCCCGGGGTTCATATCGGGCTCGATCCCGTACTGGTACGACTTCCACGGCAGCCGGTAGACCCCGAACGCCGTCAGGTCGACCCCGAAGCGCCCCCCGGAATCCTCCATCCAGTATTCGTTGATCGTGTGCCCGTGGTTGAGCGTGCCGGGCTTGTTGAGGAAGTCGCGGTAGAAGGCGGGCACCCGGTCGCGGGGGATGCCGGACGCGGGCGGCTGCGGATTGCCGAACCGGCCGGCTCCGGCCTGCTTGCTGACGGAGAACTCCTCGTCCGGGTAGTCGAGGAGCACCAGCGCGCCCTTGAACTTCCGCTGTGTGGGCTGGAGATTGGGGTCGGCCCAGCGGGTGCCGGGGACCGACCGGTATTCCGCCCAGGTCATGTCGTCGGGGTTACGCCAGTTCTGCGGGTCGATCGGGCGGACGAGGGGCTGTCGTCCGCCCGATACGGCGTCGGGCGTCGCCAGCGCGGGGCCCGCGGCGACCGCGGTGGCCGTCAGCCCGAGGAGCGCGGCGGCGACGCGCAGGCGACCGAACCGTATTCGGCCGGTCCCGGTCCGGCGGAGCCTGCCGGATCTTGAGCCGGCGGAACGTCTGTGACGGTGGAGGAACAAGACTCACCTCTTGTCTGAAGTCGTCTCCTGCCGTCAGGAGTTGACCGCCGGAGACGCGGCAAGCTGTTCGATGGGGGTGCCCACCGGGGCCAAGGTAAGGGGGAGGGAGTCGTGACGCCAGAGTGACGCCGCGTCCGGCTGCCGGGAAGAACCCTGACGATTGCCCTTAGGGGGCGCGCTGTTCGGGGCCGCGCGGCATCACCGATCGGGATGCGCCGAGGGCCGGCGCCTTCTGCGAAGGGGGCGTCCGGAGTCCCTCCAGGGTGACGACTACGAGGCACCGCGACGCTTGAGTGGTGGGCCAAGCGAACGACGCGGCTGAGCCGGTTCCGTGTACGGGGCACGGCCCGTGCCTCCGGGGGCGACCGGACGTGCGAGGCGACGCTCTCATATTTCCCCTGGCCGCGGAGGGGCCCCCGCTCTGACGACGCGGGCGAGCTGTCGGTCGATGCCGTGGGAGCAGGGGGCGAAGAACGGATGGGCACTGCCGAGGCGGTCGGGAAAGAGAGCTCTCGATAAGGGAGATTCCCTAGGGGTTCCCTGTGAGAGAAGCCCACTACGGATTCTCCCGTACGGGGAATTCCCTAGGCGATTCTCGATGTTCGTTCCTGAAGCCGGAATCGCCATAGCGGCGGTCTCAGGGAGCCATCATGGAAGCCCGCACGTACTCGTACAGCGCGTCCCGTACGAAGGCGGCTCCCTCCACGGACCCGTAGGTGGTGGCGAAACACGGGTTCGTGACGTACATGTCCCCGAGCCCGCGAACGAGCTCGACGGATCGCTCGTGGTCGCCGTCGGCCAGCGGAGTGCCGGGAATCGCACGGAGCCAGGCGACGTGCCGGGCCGCCAGCGCCTGCGCGCGCTCCGAGAGTGGGGACGTGCCCTCGCGCCAGGCGGTGGCCCACGCCTCGACGAGCTCGTCGGTGTCCCGCTTCCAGGCGAGCTTCTGCCGCAGGTCCTTGCCGTGCCACCAGTCGTTGCTCACCCGGAAGGCTCGTTCCCCCCACCGGGCGACCACCTCGTCCTCGTAGCGGTCGTTGAATCCCTCCAGCATCATGTCCATGGTCGGGTCCTGCCCCGAACGCCGGGCGTCGAGCGTGCGTCGAACGGCCCTGATCCGCCGGTCCAAGCGGTCGCGTTCGGTCTCCAACAGCCGGATATGTTCCCGCAGCGCCTCCACCTCGTCGGTTTCCCGGCTCAGCACCTCCGCGATGACCGGCAGGCTCAGTCCGAGATCCCTCAGCAGCAGAATCCGCTGCAGTCTGGCCACCGCCTCGGCGTCGTAGTACCGGTAGCCGTTCGCGCCGACGCGGGAGGGCGGAAGGAGCCCGATCTCGTCGTAGTGCCGCAACGTGCGGCTGGTGACGCCGGCGCTGCGCGCCACCTGCTGGATGGTCCACTCCACGCAGCTCCCAGCCCCGGTCCCAGTCCCAGTCTTGGCCCCGGTCCCACTCCGCATGCCGCTCCGGCCCGGCACCGACATCGCCCCCCGGCTGCGCACCCGGACGGCGATCCTCTCCCTGGGCGCCCGGATGACCACGGACGAACGGCTGCGCGCCAAGGTCGA
>NZ_JBPQTX010000478.1:0-3683 GCF_051386555.1 Streptomyces sp. URMC 126 | reverse complement strand
GCCTCGGGGCGGGGTCCGAGCCGTTCGGAGACCGGGGGCCCGGGCGCGGCCGGTCAGCCGAGGATGGTGGTGAGGAACTCGCCGGTCCAGGCCAGCAGTTCCCGGCCGACCAGCGGCTTGCCGCCGATGGGGCGGGTGGCGGGCCGGGGCACGAGGATCTGCCGGTTGGCGGGCTTCATGACCGTACGCGGGTAGAGCCGCTTGAGCCGCAGTTCCTGCGACTCGCGCAGCTCGACCGGGCCGAAGCGGACGTTGGAGCCCTGGAGGGTGATGTCCGTGACGCCGCAGGCCCGGGCGAGCATGCGCAGGCCCGCGACGAGCAGCAGGTTCTCCACCGGCTCGGGGAGCTTGCCGTAGCGGTCGGTCAGTTCCTCGCGGACGGCCTTGATGTCCTCCTCGCTGTTGGCGGAGGCGATGGCGCGGTACGCCTGGAGGCGCAGCCGCTCGCCCGGCGCGTAGTCGTGCGGGACGTGGGCGTCCACCGGCAGTTCGATCTTGACCTCGAGGGGCGGCGGCTCTTCCGCTCCGCCCGCTTCCAGGGAGGCGCGGTAGTCCGCGACCGCCTCGCCGACCATGCGGATGTAGAGGTCGAAGCCGACGCCGGCGATGTGCCCGGACTGTTCGCCGCCCAGCAGGTTGCCCGCGCCGCGGATCTCCAGGTCCTTCATCGCCACGTACATGCCGGCGCCCATCTCGGTGTGCTGGGCGATGGTGGCCAGCCGCTCGTGCGCGGTCTCGGTCAGCGGCTTCTCCGGCGGGTACAGGAAGTAGGCGTACCCGCGCTCGCGGCTGCGGCCCACGCGGCCGCGGAGCTGGTGGAGCTGGGAGAGGCCGAAGTTGTCGCCGCGCTCGACGATGAGGGTGTTGGCGTTGGAGATGTCGATGCCGGACTCGACGATCGTCGTGGAGACCAGCACGTCGAACTTCTTCTCCCAGAAGTCGACCACGACCTGCTCCAGCGCGGACTCCGACATCTGCCCGTGCGCCGTGGCGATCCGCGCCTCGGGGACGATCTCGCGCAGCCGGGCGGCGGCCCGGTCGATGGACTCGACGCGGTTGTGGATGTAGAAGACCTGCCCCTCGCGGAGTAGTTCGCGCCGGATGGCGGCGCCGATCTGCTTGGGGTCGTAGGGGCCGACGAAGGTGAGGACCGGGTGGCGCTCCTCCGGCGGAGTGGTGATCGTGGACATCTCGCGGATGCCGGTGACGGCCATCTCCAGCGTCCGGGGGATCGGCGTCGCGGACATGGTGAGCACGTCCACGTTGGCCCGCAGCTTCTTCAGCTGCTCCTTGTGCTCGACGCCGAAGCGCTGCTCCTCGTCGACGATGACCAGGCCCAGGTCCTTGAACTTGGTCTCGGAGGAGAACAGCCGGTGGGTGCCGATGACGACGTCCACGGACCCCTCCCGCAGCCCTTCCAGCACCGCCTTGGCCTCGGTGTCGGTCTGGAAGCGGGACAGCGCCTTCACCACCACGGGGAACTGGGCGTACCGCTCGGAGAAGGTGCCGAAGTGCTGCTGGACGAGGAGCGTGGTGGGCACCAGCACCGCCACCTGCTTGCCGTCCTGCACCGCCTTGAAGGCCGCGCGGACCGCGATCTCCGTCTTGCCGTAGCCGACGTCGCCGCAGACCAGGCGGTCCATGGGGACGGACTTCTCCATGTCCTCCTTGACCTCGGCGATGGTGGTGAGCTGGTCGGGCGTCTCGGCGTACGGGAAGGCGTCCTCCAGCTCCCGCTGCCAGGGGGTATCCGGGCCGAAGGAGTGGCCGGGGGCGGCCATCCTCGCCGAGTAGAGCTTGATCAGGTCGGCGGCGATCTCCTTGACCGCCTTCTTGGCGCGCGCCTTGGTCTTGGTCCAGTCGGCACCGCCGAGCCGGTGCAGCGTGGGGGCCTCGCCGCCCACGTACTTGGTGACCTGTTCCAGCTGGTCGGTGGGGATGTAGAGGCGGTCGCCGGGCTGGCCGCGCTTGGCGGGGGCGTACTCGACGAGCAGGTACTCGCGGGTGGCGCCCTGGACGGTGCGCTGCACCATCTCGATGTAGCGGCCGACGCCGTGCTGTTCGTGGACGATGTAGTCGCCCGCCTGGAGGGTCAGCGGGTCGATGGTCTTGCGGCGGCGGGCCGGCATCCGGCCCATGTCCTTGCTCGCGGACTTCTGGCCGGAGAGGTCGGTCTCCGTGAGCACGGCGATCTTCAGGTCCGGGTGGACGAAGCCGCTGTCGAGGCTCCCGCAGGAGACGTGCACCAGGGCCGGGGAGAAGTCGTCGAGTTCGGCGTCGAGCCGGGCCGGGATGCCCTCGCCGCCCAGCACCTCCACCGTCCGCGCGGCCGGCCCGTGCCCCTCGGTGAGGAACAGCGTCCGCCAGCCGTCGGCCAGCCAGCCCTTGGTGTCGGCCAGGGCGCGGGCGGTGTCGCCGCGGTAGGACTCGGGGGCGTGCATACCGAGCGTGAGGGTGTCGCTGTCGAGGTCCTCGTCGGCCGCGAAGGGGCTGACGGACCACCACATCATGCCCAGTTCGCGGGCCCGGTCGCGGACGTCGGCGATGCTCCACAGCGAGGCGGCGTCCACGTCGATGGGCGCCTCGCCGCCGCCCGCGGTGGCGGCCCAGGACGCCTGGAGGAACTCCTGCGAGGTGGCGACGAGGTCCGCGGCGCGGGTCCGCACCCGCTCCGGGTCGCAGACGACGGCCATGCTGCCGGCCGGGAGGACGTCGAGCAGCAGCTCCATGTCGTCCACCAGCACCGGGGCGAGGGACTCCATGCCCTCGACCGCGATGCCCTCGGCGATCTTCCCGAGGAGTTCGCCCAGCTCCGGGTGGTCCTCGGCGAGCGCGGCGGCCCGCTCCCGGACGGCGTCGGTGAGCAGCAGCTCCCGGCAGGGCGGCGCCCACAGCCCGTGCTCGGCCACCTCCAGGGACCGCTGGTCGGCCACCTTGAAGTAGCGGATCTCCTCCACGTCGTCGCCCCAGAACTCCACCCGCAGCGGGTGCTCCTCGGTGGGCGGGAAGACGTCGAGGATGCCACCGCGGACGGCGAACTCGCCGCGCTTCTCGACCAGCTCGACGCGGGCGTACGCGGCGGCGGCCAGCGCCTCCGTCACATCGCCGAGGTCGGCGCTCTGCCCGCTGCGCAGGCTGACGGGCTCCAGGTCTCCGAGCCCCTTGACCTGCGGCTGGAGCACCGACCTGACGGGCGCGACGACGACGCTGACCGGCCCGGCGGCCGGGTCGTCGGGGCTGGGGTGGGCGAGCCGGCGGAGCACGGCCAGCCGGCGGCCGACGGTGTCCGAGCGCGGCGAGAGGCGCTCGTGCGGCAGCGTCTCCCAGGACGGGTACTCGACGACGCCGTCCGGCGGCAGGAGCGAGCGCAGCGCGGCGGCCAGGTCCTCGGCCTCCCGCCCGGTGGCGGTGACCGCCAGGACGGGCCGGCCGGTGCGGGCCAGGGCGGCGATGGAGAAGGGCCGGGCGGCGGGCGGTCCGACGAGGTCGATGTGCGGCCGGTTGCCGTCGCCCGCGGCCTTCACCGCTTCGGCGAGCGCCGGATCGTTGACGACGGCGTCGAGCAGACCGTGCAAGCTCATGAGGGGCTTCCGTCCCGGGAGGGTGACAACACGAATCGCCCGACGCGTGAGGGACGAGCCGGGTGTGTCTCCAGCGTACGACGCGGCGGTCGGGTGGGGGTG